>JAHEXM010000217.1 GCA_023252115.1 Micrococcales bacterium
TAGCCGCAGCTGGATACTTCGCTTACGTGACGTTCCTCAAGCCAGCGCCTGACTACGCAGGCAATGGAACCGGGACTGTGATCGTCCGCATTGCCCCTGGCTCTGGCATTCCCACCATCGGGGACACTCTTCAATCCGACGATGTCGTCAAGAGCGCCGAAGCGTTTGTTGATGCAGCAAGCAACGACAGCCGGGCAACGAATATTCAAGCTGGCTCGTATCGCATGCATCACCAGATGAGTGCGGCTGCTGCACTCGACATTTTGACCAACCCGTCGAACAGGGCAGCTTCAGTTGTCATTCCTGAGGGTGCTCGGGCAGCCAAAGTCATTGTGCTTGCTTCGCAAGGAACCGGCATTCCGCTCGCCCAATTCCAGGCGATTTTGAAGAACCCGGTAAATATCGGTTTGCCTGCATACGCCAACAACAATGCCGAAGGCTTTTTGTTCCCGTCAAGTTATGACTTCGGTGATGGTGCGACCGCCCAAAGTGTGCTTGCCGCGATGGTTACCAAGTTCAATGAAGTTGCCGACAAGATTCATCTTGCGAGTGAAGCAGCGGCGGACGGACGCACGCCGTACGACGTCGTCAAGGTCGCGAGCATCCTGGAAGCCGAGGGCTACGAGGCGTACTTCCCACAGATTGCTCAGACGATTTATAACCGGTTGGCCATTAACAAACCGCTCGAACTGGATTCATCGATCAACTACGGCTTAGGGCTAAGCGTTCCCGAGCTCACGCAATCGCAACTGCAACAAGACACGCCATACAACCTGCGCTACCACCGTGGTTTGCCGCCGACTCCGATCGGCAACCCTGGCGAAGCGGCGCTGACTGCCGCAGTCAATCCGCAGGCCGGTAAGTGGATCTACTTCTTGTCGATCCCTGGTACCAAGACCATGCGGTTTGCTGAAACCTATGACGAATTCCTGAAGTACAAAGCCGAGATGCGTGCCGCGCAGTAATGCTGGCCGGCTGATAGCACCATGAAGGCTGTCTCGGATGTTCGTCATGCCGCAGTTCTTGGGTCCCCGATCTCACATTCGCTTTCGCCTGCGTTACATCGGGCCGCGTATCTTGAACTTGGACTCAACTGGACGTATGACGCAATCGAAGTCACCGAAGAAGAGTTGGCGACGTTCCTTGATGGATGCGACGACACCTGGGTCGGTCTCTCGCTGACGATGCCGCTAAAAGAGACCGTGCTGCGCCTTCTCGACGGTGCATCCGAATTGGCGGTTAAGACGCGCTCGGTCAATACCCTGATCTGGAAGGACGGCCGACGGGTCGGCTACAACACGGATGCGGCTGGAATTCAGTGGGCGTTGGACGAGGCTGGTTTGGAGGCGCACGGCACTGCTGCAGTCTTCGGCTCCGGCGCGACCGCCCGATCCGCGGTCGCCGCATTGGGCGCATTCGGGTATTCCGACGTTGTCGTTTGCGCTCGGCGTCCGGAAGCAGTTGCCTCGATGCAAGAAGCGGCGAGTTTGCATGGAGTGTCGTTGCAAGCTGAGCCATGGGTTCGCGGAGCGGAACTTTTGCTGTCAGACATCGTCGTGTCGACGGTGCCGGTTGGGGTCGCCGATGAGTTTGCAAAGAGCGTTCCCACTGCTCCGGGAGTTTTGCTTGATGTCGTCTACTCGCCGTGGCCGTCGCTGATTGCGCAGTCGTGGGGTGACCAAGGCGGGACGGTCGTCGGCGGATTCGAGATGTTGTTGGGTCAAGCGATTTTTCAGGTCGAAACGATGACTGGCTTGGATGCACCAGTTGCCGCAATGCGCGAAGCCGGCGAGGCTGAACTCGCCCGCCGCAACTAAACGCGGGCCGTTTCAAGATGCCGTTTTTGGGCAAAGTTGTCCTACGCGGCAGCGTTGTGTTTCTTTCTGTTCATGGCGATGTAGATGGTTGGTCTTCCGTCCGGTGCTCGGGTCATCGTGTAATCGTTGGCGTGTAGTTGATGGTGGTGTCGGGAACACAGCAACGCCAGATTTCCCAAATCGGTTTCTCCGCCGTACTCCCATTCGACTAAGTGATGTCCTTCGCACCAGGGGATCGGCATATTGCAGCCTTCGGCGACACAGCCGCGGTCCCGGAAGTTCAACGCCCGTCGCTGCGCTTTGCTTATCGTTCGTGCCTCCCGCCCGAGATCCAAGACTTCACCGCTTGGCCCGAGAACGATGCGATAAATAGTGGAATCACACATCAACCGTTGCAGGGTCTGGTGGCCGATGACTGCTTCACCTGGGCCATTCGACACCGCTGCGACAGCGACACCGTGGGCGTTCATGTCTTCGATGCGTTCCAGTGGAACTGTGACCGCGACGACCGGGCGAACGCTTCCGCATCGGGGCATGTCGCCGGTTGTCGCCAATTGTTGAGCCATAGCAACCAGGGCGTCAGCTTGATCCTGGGCGCTATGAGTCGGCAGGAATTCGCTGCGCTCACAATCGCCTTCATTGATGGTGGCTTGGTGAGATGGACTGTTAGCTCGCCGTAATTTGGTGACCATGGAATTCAAGACAGCCTGAACCTGCATGGCTTCCGCAACTGGTAGATAACCCTCAATGCTGACACCCGCACCAAACTGGGTGAGGCGCAGATATCGCTCATCCCACGCGGCTTGGTCTTCTTTGATCGCTGGCGCCGGATCGGCAGCATCAGACCACTTCGCCATCTGCTGACGCATTTGCCCGGCGGTTACTAATTTCGCCAAAGCAGTGAGCGCTTCATCGAACTCTGGCAGCTTTGCTGCCCGAATCCGATTCGAGCGACCCACTGATAGCACTGCACACACATGCGCGCGCGACACTGCTCCGGCACGAAAGGCCGAGGCCAATACCGGCAACTCAGTCGGCAGCACTCGAGCGATCTTCATTTCATCCGTGGCGGTGCGGTGATCGATCTGGAGCAACCGTGATAGCCGGGCGGCTTCCGACTTTGACCCATCTGCCCGCCATGCACCCGTTCGCTGAATCACCCGTGCCAACTCATTGGATTCCGCGGCCAGCAAATCAACGACCGATTTGATGGCTATCAAACCCGCCGCTGCATCCTCACCAGTGGTGTCAGCGTGATCGGTGCCAGCGAGCAAGCGCCGTCGAAGCGCAGCCACCAGTTCATTCACCTCAGCTCCGGCAAGATCACACATGACAGCCATCCATTGGGATCAACAAAGAATCAGGACTTGGGGTCGACGACCCAACATGAAATACATACGGATCCACTGCGTCCCAACAACAACGCGGTAACAGCCTCGAACACTTGTTCGAAATTGTAGCGACCCAAAACCGACACCGCAATTACCAGAACATGCGTGTCACATTCTGGCTCTGCGCTTTGAAGGTCTGGATCACGTAGGAGTTTCCACAGACTTTGCCGAAGGATCGTCGAATCCAACAGCAGGCTTACGGGGAAGCACACGACGGTTCGCTCCACCTATGGTGTGCGGTGTGCTGGTGATCGCTGCAGTAATCCTTGGCCTGATCGTTGGCTACGCGATGCGCGGACCTATGCAGCAAATCGCAGCAGAGGACACGCTTCGACTGTCGCGGTTCATGGTCGAGATTCTGACCGCGGCGACATTCGGCCTGTTGGCTTGGAGCATCGGCTGGAATTGGTCGCTTCCCGCTTTCATTTGGCTGGGCGCAACCGGTGTAGCTATGGGCGTGATCGACTTCCAACATCACCGGCTGCCCAATGTCCTGACCCTCTCGGGGTATCCGACGATAGGAATCCTCCTGCTTATCCCGGCTTTGCTAAACGGTGACTGGGCCGCGTACGGGCGTGCCTGGATTGGCGCGGCCATTTTGTTTATCGCGTACTTGGTGCTGGCCCTGATCTATCCGGCCGGTATGGGGCTCGGCGACGTCAAACTTGCCGGAGTACTGGGGTTGGCCCTGGCATGGTTGGGGTGGGCTGAGCTCGCAGTCGGGGCCTTTATGGCGTTCTTGCTGGGGGCAATTGTCGGAGTCGGATTGATGATTGGCGGGCGGGCGAAACGCAAGACCAGCATCCCGTTTGGGCCGTTCATGCTGGTTGGCGCCCTGGTTGCCATTGTGTTCGCCGCAGCGATAGCTGACTGGTACCTGTCATTCGCCGTGCCGTCTTAGGGCGCAAACATGAAAGACTCATCGCATGCTGCGTTGGTTAACTGCTGGGGAATCCCATGGACCAGCCCTGGTCGCGATTCTTGAAGGGTTACCTGCTGGGGTCGAAATAACCAGCGAGGCCATCGGCGTCGACCTCGCGCGGCGTCGTCTTGGCGCTGGCCGAGGTGCCCGAATGAAGTTAGAGCGCGATGAGCTTCAGATCCTTGGTGG
>JAHEXM010000218.1 GCA_023252115.1 Micrococcales bacterium
CACGCGATAGATTCGCCCGTCGAAACCAGCCCCCAGATCGATGACTGTCCCGTTCGGGTTCTGCACGATGAAATCGCGGATCCAGTCATCCATGATTTGGGTTCGCACAGCGACTGCGTAGCGCCCCACGGCCATGCCGTCGAATTGGGTGAAATCAAAGTCCAACCGGTTCACGACCTCGATTGCTCGGGGGTCGCCCAGAATTGGCTTCTTGGATTTGCTATCCAATGAACGCAAATACTGCTCAAGCAGTGCTGTAACGCGTACTCCGGTGAAATCGATCGAAATCCTGCCCATGGCGCGGTCGCTCCCAAGTCTCTTCGTCCGTCAGGTGATTGGCTGGGGGAATTGTTTCCCGCGCCGTGACGAGTAGGAACCGCCATAGGTGCAGGATTGCCCTACCGTTTGGTGATGAGCGATACCGGTACTGACGCCGCTGGACCCGCCGTCACGCCAGCGCGGGCGACGAAGGTCTTTGGGGTCAGCGGTCTCGCGATCCTGACTTTCGCCTTCTTGGCCAACGTCAATACAACACCGCAGTTGGCCAAATTCGGCCTCGGTTCGATCGTGCTGTTCCTGATGGCAATCTTCTTGTTTCTGACCCCGACCGCTATGACGTCAGCCGAAATGGGTGCGGCGTGGCCGCGCACCGGTGGCATCTATGTGTGGACCCGCCTTGCCTTCGGCGAAGGCATCGGTTTCATCGTGATCTGGCTGGAATGGGCGAATTTCGTCATCGCTTGGCCGTCCTTGATGGGCACTTTCACCCTTCAGGCCTCGTACGCCGTGAATCCAAATCTCAACGACAGCACGGCATTCCTGGTGGTCTGTGTCGTCGTCATCACTTGGTTCGCCGCTCTGATTGCCCTACGCGGCATGGAGGTCACCAAGATTGTCGCTTGGTATTCAGTTTTGGCTGGCAGCGTCATTCCGGCAATTCTGCTCGTGGCGTTTGCGATCGCTTACCTGGCAGAGGGTCACCAGCCCGCGATGGATATTGGGTTCGGCGCACTGGTCCCTGACTTCAGTTTTGAAAATATTGCCTTCATCTCTGGTGCGCTCCTGATGTTCTCGGGCATTGAAATCGCCGCAATTCATGCTGGTGATGTCCGCAAGCCTGGTCGAACCATCCCGCGGGCTAACTTCATTGCTGTCGGCCTGTGCCTCCTCCTGTTCCTGCCGCTCACGTTGGCAATCTCGATAGTGATTCCATCGAGCAAAATCAACATTGTGGTTGGTCTTCCACAAGCTGCCGATGTCATTTTTTCGGCCTCGAACGTGGGTTGGCTAACGCCCGTGTTCTGCTTTCTGATCGTGTCGGGGTTGGTTGCCTCGCTGGTGCAGATCGTCAACGGCCCGTCACGTGGACTTCTGGTGGCCGGTCGCGAGGGCGGAAACTTGCCACCGTTCTTGCAAAAAGAGAATCGTCGCAAAATGCCTGTCGCGATCATCATTGCGCAGGCAACCATCAGTTCGATCTTGTCGCTGGGCTATTTAGTTCTTGGTTCGGTACAAAACGCATGGTTCATGTTTGCGCTAATCCAAACCAACATGGTGTTGGTCATGTATCTGTTCATGTTTTGCGCAGTCATCAAGCTGCGGTATTCGCGCCCTGATGTAAATCGCCCATACGAGATTCCGGGCAAAAAGGTCGGTCTCTGGCTTGTCTCCGGCGTTGGCATGTTGGTGTGCGTGATCGGGTTGCTCATCGGGTTCTTCCCAACATCGGAAGCAAATGGCTTGCCGACCTGGATCTACGTTTTGGTACTTATCGTCGGGACCGCGGGCTTTGTCTGCATGCCCTTTATCTTCTGGATATTCCGCAAACCCTCGTGGATGGCCAACGAGGTGACGAACTTCGAGACAGTTGACCCTGAGGCGACCTAGTTCTCGTTGACTTCCTCGTCATTCGCCAGCACGTCAGCTTCAGAAGCGGGTTCGGGGACCTCCGGTGGCGCGAGCATCAACCACACGGCAAAGATCCCAGACAATATGAGCATCGAGACCCCGGTCCACAGGCTGATGTTGACTCCTTGCGCCTTGGCGATCTCAGCTGGCGACGCGAATGCACCCGTCACGGTGACAAGCACACCGAAGATCAGAAACAGCGCGGCGATATAGCAGCGCAGGTCAAGGAAACGCGCCCGCCAGATGTCGCGCACTTGTTCATCAGAGGAACCAAAGCGGTGTTCGCTCACGATGCGTTCCCTTCCTCAATCTGCCTCATAAGAACGGTATGTACATAGCTAAAGCCAGGCTCACTGCCCCGACACCCAAAACGACCGGACTCTTGAACCACGGGACTGGCCCTTCCGCATCAGCCTTGGCGTCGCGGATTTCCATGCCTTTGACTAGACCAACAAGCTCTGAGATTGGCTTGGGCTCAGTCCGCCAAGAGACCAGCAGCGACACAATCAAGTCGGCGACAGCGGCAATGATGCCCATCCACATTGCTTGCTGGAACGGCGATCGGAAGAATTCCGGATGGATGATCGCCGCAGCCCAGACCGCCGCGGCAGTCACGATGCCAGTGATGAGGCCCCAAAAACCGGCCCACGGCGTCATTCGCTTCCAGAACATGCCCAGAATGAAGGTGACGAACACCGGCGCCTGAAAGAACGAAAAGAGCGTCTGTAAGTACTCATTGATGTTGTCGTAGGAAGCGGCAATGAATGCGGTGCCGATGCCGATCACTACACCCAGGATTGTGATGATCCGACCAACATTGAGGTAGTACTTGTCAGCTCGACCCTTCTTCACATACGTCTGCCAGATGTCGTAGGTGAAGACGGCGTTGAAACTAGAAACGTTGGCGGCCATACCAGCCATGAATGCCGCCACCAACCCAGTCACCGCGACACCCAATACGCCGCTGGGCAGCAACTTTTCCATGAGCAATGGGATCGCGTTGGTGTAGGTCTTCTGCGGATCAGAGGAATGCCCCAGGTCTGGAATCAGAATCGCCGCGACAATGCCGGGCAGCAAAACGAGGAAGGGAATAAAGATCTTGGGATATGCGCCAATGATCGGAGCACGTCTGGCCGACGACAAGTTCTTCGCCGACAGAGCGCGCTGCACTTCAGCGAAGTTCGTCGTCCAGTAGCCAAAACTCAAGATGAAGGCTTGACCCATAATGATGCCGATCCAGTCACCGATCGGGTTTGCGGGCTCAGCGCCAATAGACGTGCCGGACCATGGGTGCGTCCAATACGCGGGATAGTGCGAAAGCTTGTCCATCACGCCCGCGGGGCCACCGGCAGCAATGACTGCAACAATCGCGAGCGGGATGAGTCCCATGATGATGACGAAGAACTGCAGTACCTCGTTATAGATCGCACCTGTCAGACCGCCGGCGACCACATATAGCAGCACCAATGCCGCGGCCACAAAAATCGAAACCGGCAGCGACCAACCGAGCAGAGCTTCCAGAACGATCGCGAGCGAATAGAGGTTGACCCCAGCGATTAGTACCGAAGAAACAGCAAACGATCCGGCGTTGACCAGGTGCGTCGGCTTGTTATAGCGGCGGCGAAGGTATTCCGGAACGCTTCGGATCTTGGAGCCGTAGTAAAACGGCATCATCACTATGCCGAGAAAGACCATCGCCGGGATGGCGCCTATCCAGTAGTAATGAACGCTGGCGAAACCGAACTGCGCACCATTTGCCGCAAATCCGAGGATCTCGACAGCGCCCAAGTTGGCCGAGATGAAAGCCAGACCAGCAATCCATGCGGGCAGAGAACGTCCAGACAGAAAGAAGTCCAGGCTTGATTTGACCGACCTGCGAACCACAATTCCGATGCCAAGAACAAAGGCGAAGTAGATAAAGAGCAGCGCGTAGTCCACCGGGCTCATGTCGAGCTGAACGCTGCCCGCCAGTAGCTGCGTGGTTGACATGCCCTCTCCCGCGCGTTCGGGGCACCACAACGGTGTAACTCAGGCGCCGAAAGCGATTCTGGCGGGTATTTGCGGCCGGAAGCGCGGCACACGCGCCCTAAATCGCCTCGATTTGGGGTGGCGCCTAGGTCGCCGGAACGGTTGAACTGTCGGAAGGCAACGGGGTCGGACTGGGCGATGGGGCTGCGCCGGTCGCATTCGGATCTGCTGAGGCACCCGGAGGTGGGGTCGGAGTGGGCGATGGCGCCGGAATAGGGCTGGCATTTGCACCGGTTGGGGCATCTGGTGCCCGCAGGTCAAACCACTTGAACTCCGTCTTTGCCAGCAGTGCACGCAAGACCTGGGCCTTGAGGCTTGCTTGTT
>JAHEXM010000219.1 GCA_023252115.1 Micrococcales bacterium
CGGCCAGCAACGACAGGGCACCGACTGGTGTTTTGAGTTCGTGACTGACGTTGGCAATGAAGTCACGACGGACTTCGTCAACCCGCCGCGCGCCAGATAAATCCTCGACTAGTACGAGCACGTGGTCCCGGTTGAGTGGCGCCACCCGCGCGAGCAAATCCAACCGGCCACGGCCTAATGGAACCCGACGCAGGGTGAGTTCCTTTTCGCGCAGTTCGCCGTCGCGGTGGACGTCACCGACCATGTCCGTTAGGTCCGGGATAACGATCCGGTTTCCTTGAACCAGCCCCATGGAGAGTGCCTGCGATGATGCGCGCACCACGACGCCCGCGGACGAATCCACCAACATCGAAGCACCCGGCAGCGCTGCCAGCACCTTCGCAACATCTTCCGGGTCAATAGGAACGTCGTCGCTTTCCGCGTCAGTAACGGTCGAATCGTGACCGGGGCTCGGCGATGCTGGCCGCACAGATCGAAACCAGACAGCCGTTGCCAGAACTCCTACACCGAGCCCGAGGGCAGCGGCAATTACCGCAGCAATGAAGGGGTTCACGCTCATCAGGATAGGCGCGCTGTGCCTAGCGGCCTAGAGGCGTGGGCAATCTGATGCCCTCTCGACGTCAATTGTTCATCGGCTGTGGCCTGTTGGTCGCCTATCGGTAACCTGGCGTTCGCTCTTGTTCGATTTCGCTTCTCAAACGCAGCGACTAGGCTGGGGGCATCATGCGGACCGCTTACCACGAACAATTAGACGCTTTTGACGGCGCTCTCGTCGAAATGACCCGCCTTGTGGGTGCTGCGATGACCAGCGCCACCGAATCGATTCTCGATGCCGATTTAGGAAAAGCCGAGGCGGTTATTCGCGGGGATGACGCGATTGACGCTGTCGCGGCGGACCTTGAGGACCAGTCAATGCAGCTGGTGGCATTGCAGGCCCCGGTCGCAACTGACTTGCGTGTTCTGATGTCAGGGTTGCGTATTTCGGCCTCACTTGAGCGCATGGGCGACCTGGCGGTGCATGTTGCCAAGGCCACCCGACTCCGGTACCCGGCTTCGGCTGTACCCGCTGAATTGCGCGAGGTCATCATTGAGATGGGCCACGTGGCCGAGCGAATTGTTGAGCGGACGGGCGAAGTACTCGCCAACCGTGATGTGCCTGGGGCCGCCGGGCTGGCGGTAATTGATGACGAAATGGACCGACTTCACCGCGAGATGTTCGCAATTGTCCTGTCTCCGATGTGGACATATGGGGTTGAAGCCGCGATCGACGCGACCCTGATCTCGCGGTACTACGAACGGTTCGCCGATCACGCCGTAACCATTGGCAAGCGGGTAATCCATATCGTCACTGGTGAGCCTTATAACGCTGGACTTGTCGACTAGTCCCTGTTTCGAACCCAATCTGGAATGGGATGGGCGGTCGTAGCGTTAGGGGCAAAGTGGCTCAAACAACTCGAGTACGACACGATCGTGACGTGAACATGAAAACTTTGCCCGTAGTCGGCCGGGGGCTGAACCGAGTGGCCCTGTTATCGGTTCACACTTCGCCCCTGGACCAACCCGGCATTGGTGATGCAGGCGGACTCAACGTGTACGTGGTCGAGTTGTCGAAGCGGCTGGCTCAGGCCGGCGTCGAAGTCGATGTATTCACTCGAACTACTCGTGGTGGAATGCCGCCGACAGTCGCTGTCGCAGATGGCGTCACGGTGCACCATGTTCCGTCCGGTCCACTTCAGGGCATCGACAAAAACGACCTGCCAGCCCACCTGTGTGCTTTGACCGCTGGCGTTCTGCGCGCCGAGGCCAGTCGGGCAGTCGGTTGGTACGACTTGGTCCACTCGCATTACTGGTTGTCCGGACATGTCGGTTCCGTCGCAAGCGAACGGTGGAATGTGCCGCTTGTTCATTCGATGCACACCATGGCGAAAGTTAAGAATTCGCGTTTGGCGGTTGGCGATACTCCCGAACCGCACATGCGAGTTGTCGGCGAACAGCAGGTCGTCGACTCTGCTGACTGGCTGGTAGCCAACACTAAAGATGAAGCCGACGACCTCGTTCAGCTGTATGGCGCCGACCCGCAGCGGGTATCGGTGGTACATCCCGGCGTAGACCTTCAAGTGTTCACCCCCGGATCACAAAGCAAAGCTCGTGCTACTCACGGGATTGCGGAAGACGCTCAAATGATCTTGTTCGTGGGCCGAATCCAACCGTTGAAGGCTCCCGATGTAGTCATCCGCAGTGCAGCCCGACTGGTCGAACGCGACCCGCAGCTACGTACAAACCTGGTCGTGGTCATCTGCGGAGGTCCATCCGGGGCAGGACCCGAGCGACTTGATGAACTTCGCCAACTTGCACAACACCTCGGCATCGCTGATCTCGTGCGATTCGAACCGCCAGCCGACCGGCATGAACTGGCCGATTGGTACCGCGCTGCCGATGTGGTCTGTGTACCGTCGCACTCGGAGTCCTTCGGGCTAGTGGCCGTTGAAGCTCAAGCGTGCGCGACACCGGTCGTTGCGGCTGCCGTTGGTGGACTACGTACTGCCGTCGATGACGGCGTCTCTGGCTTGCTGGTCGATGGCCACCACGCGAACGACTGGGCTGATGTGATTGCGCCGCTCCTTGATTCGAAACGAGCGCTCGCTTCACTCGCTCGCGGCGCCCGCAAACATGCCGAGAATTTCGGTTGGTCGGCAACGGCTGCTTCGACAATTGAGGCGTACCGACAAGCGTCACACGAGCATGCGTTGAATCAACCGGCTGGTGTTCGACTTGCCGCAGGCGGTCGGAGTAGCGCGTGACCATCGCGCGAGACGTCGCAATCGGCGAACTGAGCAACTACCTCGCCAATGCGGAGCTTGAATACGAACAGTCGGCCGAAGGCACTTTTGTCGCAATACTGCCTGGCGAGAAGAAACTCAAAACCACCGTCTCAATGGTGATCGGTGAACACGGCATTTCGATCAATGCCTTCGTCATTCGAAACCCAGACGAAAACCACGCTGCCATTCATCAATGGTTGCTCGAACGAAATCGACGGCTATTCAGCGCGGCGTACGCGGCAGATCAGCTGGGCGATATCTACCTCGTTGCGCGATTGCCGCTTGCAACCGTGAACTCAACTGACCTTGACCGTTTGATGGGCTCAATCCTTGAGAACAGTGATGGTGTCTTCAATCAATTGCTCGAGATGGGTTTCGAGTCAGCTATTCGCCGCGAGTGGAAGTGGCGACTAGATCGAGGTGAACCCACGACGAATCTAGCTGCGTTCGCGCATCTCGCCGAACCAGCAGACCCCGCCACGGGATAGATCTGCGGCTGGCAAGATGGTCACATGACTTCTGCACCCGGCACGCTCGTACTACTTCGTCATGGTCAAAGCACCTGGAATGAGAAGAACCTGTTCACCGGGTGGGTCGATGTCGACCTCACCGACAAGGGCACCGCAGAGGCAATCCGCGGCGGGCAGTTAATGGCCGAAGCCGATGTCTTGCCGAGCATCGTCCACACCTCGTTGCAACGACGCGCAATCAAAACCTCGGAGCTTGCGTTGCACGCATGCGATCGCCAGTGGATTCCGGTGCGGCGGTCCTGGCGTTTGAACGAGCGTCACTACGGCGCATTGCAAGGAAAAGACAAGAAGCAGACTCTCGAAGAGTTCGGTGAAGAGCAGTTCATGCGCTGGCGCCGCTCGTATGACACCCCGCCACCACCGCTCGATCCCGACAGTGAATTCGCCCAGACTCACGATGCTCAGTACGCGGACCTTCCGCCTGATGTTCGGCCAACCACGGAGTGCCTGGCCGATGTGGTGGCCCGACTATTGCCATATTGGGACGACGCAATCGTTCCCGATCTTCTGACTGGCAAGACGGTCCTCGTTACCGCTCATGGCAATTCGCTTCGTGCACTGGTGAAGCATCTTGATGGCATTTCGGACGAAGACATTGTTGGGCTAAATATTCCGACCGGCATACCGCTGGTTTACACGCTGAATGCCGAATTGCAGCCCACTGTCGCTGGCGGCAATTATCTGGATCCCGCAGCAGCCGAAGATGCTGTCGCGGCAGTTGCCAACCAAGGCCGGTAATTTGTTGATCATGCACTTGTTGTTGCCTTTTTTGACCAACTCGCTTGATTAGCTGATCAATAACGACAACAAGTGCATGATCAACATTAAGACCACGGCTAACGGTTAGTGCGAGTGATCCCCACGACCTTTGCACGTACATCAACGAGATAAAA
>JAHEXM010000220.1 GCA_023252115.1 Micrococcales bacterium
GTTAGCACGACAGAGTTAGGAGTGAATTCATGCGCGTGGGAGTGAAGATTCTACCGAGTGCATTGCTGGCAATGGTGGTGGCCGTGGCCTTGTGTCAATGGCCAAGTAGAAGTCCCCGCTGGTGGCCAGTTAAAAGTCCCCGCCTCCTCGGGTTGTTTCTAGGTTTTGGGCAGGCGGGTTCCTCCTCGTTGTTTGGCGTCTCGCATGCGGAATGAGTCGCCTTCGGTGACCACGACGGTGGCGTGGTGAAGGAGTCGGTCGAGCAGGCTGACGGCGGTGGTGTGTTCTGGTAGGAATCGTCCCCATTGCTCGAATGACCAGTGTGAGCCGACGCCGAGGGCTCGGCGTTCTTAGGCGGCGGCGATGAATCGGAAGAGCAACTGGGTTCCGGTGTCATCCAGCGGAGCGAAGCCAACTTCATCCAAGATGATCAGGTCATGTCTTAGGAGCGTGTCGATGACTCGCGCGACGGAGTTGTCGGCCAGTCCGCGGTAGAGGGTGTCGACGAGGTCGGCGGCGGTGTAGTAGCGGACCTTGTGTCCGGCCTGCACTGCTGCCACTCCGAGCGCAACAAGGGTGTGTGATTTGCCCGTGCCCGCTGGCCCCACGATACAAAGATTCTCCGCCGCCCGGATCCATTCCAGGCTAGCGAGGTAGTCGAAGGTGGGTTGGGGGATGCTGGACGCGGCGACGTCGAACTCGTCCAGTGTTTTGATCACCGGGAACGCAGCTGCTTTCATCCGTGTACGGGTGTTGGAGGCGTCGCGTGCTTCCAGTTCGGCGGCGAGCAGAGTACGCAGGAATTCTTCCGGCGCCCACCGTTGCGTTTTCGCGGTGACCAATAGTTCGGGTGCGATCTGGCGCATCGTGGACAGTTTCAATCGGCGCAGCCCCGCGAGCAGATCCGGGGCCAGCTCGGGTGCCTGGGCGCTCATGAGCCGGTCCCGGAAATTGTTGCTGCGCAATACGCCGACAGTGCTCGCGTTGGCGCGATCGGCAAATCGATGACAAGTGCCTCACCCGCGGCTCGCGGCTGTGCCGTGCCGAGCCCGGCGTCCAGGATTGATCGGACATCGGCTGCGTGCCAGCGGCCGAACCTGACCGCCCGTTCCAGCGCAGCGATCATCGCTTCCTCACCGTGGGCTGCCTGCAACGTCGCGAGTTCAGTAAGTTCACCAGCAAGGCGGGTGTTGCCGGCAGCTGCGGCACCCTTAATGAACGCGTGCGCGGCCGGGCCCAACGCGCAAAACTGCTGCTCTGCAACGGTTTTCGGACGGACCGCCCGCGCTGGTGCAAGTCGCGGCCCGCCGTAATGCGCATCGGAAACCGAGACTTCTCCAGGGGCAACAACGGGATGATCCGCCACGACCTCTCCTGTCGTGGTGTCGATGATGTGAATACGGGTGCCGCTGTTACGGACCGCGACCGGCGACCCGATCAGTTCCATCGGCACCGAATAACGCCCTGAGGCGAACCGGACGCAGGACAGGCGATCCACTTTGCGCATCGCCTGTTTGCCTAGCTCCAGACGCAGCGAGGGAAGTGGTTTCAGCAACGCCCGCTCCGTTTCCAGTCGCGCCACGGGAACGGCCACGATCTCGCTATGTTCGGCCATGTTGACCTCGGCGCACCAATCACGCGCGGCCTGGTTCGCGATCACCAAATCAACGTCCGCGCCGTGCTGGTCGAGCAACGGGACGATCAGGTCGGATTTGGAATAGCCAACAAGGTTCTCCACGATCCCTTTCGATTCCGGATCGGCAGCCTCACAAAAGTCCGGAGCGAAACCATAATGCCCAGCAAACCGGACATAGTCCGGCGTCGGGACGACCACATTGGCGACAACACCACCTTTCAAACAGCCCATCCGGTCGGCGAGCACAGTCTTCGCGACACCGCCGAGTTCAGCGAAACACTCCGCCAGCATCGCGAACGTCGTCTCCGCTTTCTCATCACCGGCGAAGCGCACGAACCGGAACCGTGACCACGCCAGCACCGCGCAGAACACGTGCAGACCACCTTCAGTTCCCCAGTCGATGACTAGATGCTCACCAGCGGACCAGACCGCCGGACGGCGACCACGATGATGACCAGTGCGCCAGTCCGCCTTCGCGGCAGCAACCAGCCGACGCAGATTACGTGCCGAACCTTCATAGCCCGCAGCACGCGCTAACGGCAGCAACCGCTTCGCGCTGATCTTCCCCTTCGTTGATTCAACTTTGCCGTTTACAAGATCAGTGACGACCTCGAAATTGCGGGCCCTGGCTGCCCGACCAGGCGGGCCACCGGCCTCAAACCGTTCGACGACTCGCTTCACCGTCTTCGGTGTCGTTCCCGCCAGCTCGGCGGCTCCTCGATAAGTACCCACTTGTTGATACGCGGAAATGATGTCCATCCGTTCCCTCACAGACTTCAATGGAACTCCCCTGGGCGGTTGCGATGAATGGCTTTGACACCGTCACCGTCACCGTCCAGGGCTCTAGTTCCGACTCGACACGACGATCGAGGAGGCGGGGACTTTCACCGGCCACCAGCGGGGACATTTACTTGGCCATAAACGGGGACTTTCTCATGGCCACGGACACCTTGTCACCTGCAGCACTTGCAACTGCGGAGACATCACCTAAGTTCGGCAACCCCCTGGGGCTTTCGCACAAGAAGGCGGCAAAACTGCAAGCGACCATTAACTCGGTGCTAAAGAGATCGCCGGGCGCAACGCAGATCAGCCAATATGAGGTGACTTGGGACGGTGGTAAGGCTCTTGAGTCCTTCCCAGCTCCTGGTAAGGCAAGGGCACCCGGCATGTCTCCAGCAGCGTTGGCAGTGACTGGATCTGCAGGGGCTAACTCCGGTGCTCCGGTAAACGGAGCATCTGATTCGTGCCCCTGGTACGTAGCTGGTGACCACTTCTACTGCTTCTATCAGGACAAGAACTTCAATGGTCGTCGATTGCAGTGGTCCTACCAGTATTGCTACTCCTACAACCTGAAGCCATACATCAATTTTACGGACTACAGCTTTAATGATCAAGCGAGCAGCTGGGTCAATAACGGCAACCACATCATCAGCGCTTACAACAATATCAACGCGGGCGGTGCACTGCTATGGCAAGAGGGAACCGTCTCAAACTCCCCGTTCGTCGGCAGCACAGCGAACGACAAAGCTAGTAGTTTCAAGGCCTGCTAGAGACGACTCTTGGGTGTTTGTTGTTGGTGAGCTTTTTGCCGACAGCAAACACCCAAGGACGGCTGGTCTCATTGAGACGGAATGGGCGGTGGAGTGGCTGAGTCGGTTTGCAGGAATGTTGTGTATGCCGTGACTGCGGGTATTTGGACGTTGAGGGCACCGGCGGTTTTGGTAAGCATTTCTTCAGAATCGAGCAAGGCCCCACTCTGTTGATCGAAGATGAGGGTTAAGCGTTCAGGCAGGCCTGAATACGCTGTATTCACTGAGAACCCCACCCCTTGGCGGCCAACCCGATCGGTCATGGTGCCATCGGTAGTGACTCGTTTCTCTCGAGACAGTAGGTCCAAAATTGCCGCGCGCACGCCTGGATCGGGGTTGGCCTCCCGGTAGAGGTCGCCGATCGCCACGAACAGTTCAGGCACCCCAATCTTCTCGATGGGGTGTCCCTGGCTTAGTTGGTTACACAGGGTTGTGGGATCGCTTGAAAAGGTTGTGTTCGGCCACATCACGGTGCTAGAACCCTGATCGACTATTCCACCTGTGCGACTTGTGACTTCACTGCCGCGGGAGATCCATTCTTCGGTTGTGGTGCCCTCAATCCCTGATCGTCCTGAAGCACCCGCATCTCGAAAGTTCAGATACCAGCCTTGAGTCTTGATGTAGATGACATCTGGAATGGACTGTCGCGGTAGTGCTCTGACATGTGTGGCTAGTTGATGCAGCGCTTTCGCGGCCGGAGGACCGGGCTGTTGCGGGAACGTCAAGGCGGGTGGTGTTGCGGCATAGGCGGCACCGCCACCCCGGCCAGTGTTTGACCATGGTTGGAATACCCCTGCGGCAACGACGCCCAGGACCACGACAGCGGCAACGACGAGGTGTCCGTAGCTGATTCGCAGAGGCTTCGAGAGTGGGTGATCGGTAGGAGTCTGTTGGCGAGCTTGGCGCAGGATACGGTCAAGATCCTGCTGCGCACGGGTATTAGTGGCGCTCACTTCCTCGCCTGGCGGTACCGGATTGGCTGTCCGAATCGCGGCGTTAGTCGACAGGGTGTTTT
>JAHEXM010000221.1 GCA_023252115.1 Micrococcales bacterium
GAATCGACATAAAGGGGACGAGCTATGGCTGCCATGAAGCCACGTACGGGCGATGGTCCGCTTGAGGTCACCAAAGAGGGTCGCGGGATCGTGATGCGCGTGCCACTTGAGGGTGGCGGTCGCCTCGTGGTTGAGATGACTCCCGCAGAGGCCTCAGACCTTGGTGTCCAACTCAGCGCAGTCGCTGGCTAGCTCGGCATTGACCGGCGTGCGATTCGCTTCTGAGCTCCGGTTGGTAGTTTGCCGAAGGGCGCTGTGATGGTTGCCCTCGAAAATGCACTTCTGCTCCTCCGGCTTGTCCCGCTGGATGTATTACAGAGCGTCGGAGCAGACCCTGATCTCGACCCCAATTCCGACTCCGAATCAAGTGACCGCGTATCGCGGTCGAACTCGACACCGCCAGCACACACCGTGGTCACTTCATCGACTCCCGGTTCGGACGGGGTGGTACCCGACGATGGCGGCATCCGCCTTGCGGCCGACCACCGAATTGATCTAGCTCGTCGTCTCCGCCGTGCCGAAGCCACTGGCAGGGCTGGCGAAGTAGTAGTTGTTGAACTCGAAGACGACACGATCGAGCAGCTTCTGGTTCTGGGTCTTGGGGACGGTTCGGTTGAAGCAGCCAGAACGGCCGGCGCAGCGATGGCTAGCAAGATCTCGCATGCCGAACGTGTCCTTTGCGGGGCAAGCGCGTCTATGTCGCGCCAGGCTCTTCGCGCATTCTGCGAGGGACTCTTGCTGGCTTCGTACAGCTTCACTCGCAAAAGCGAGCAGCGGAAACGCGAGACCCCTGTAGTAGTCGAGCTGGTAGTTGCCGGACTCGCTACGGCGCAGCCCGTGATCGATGCCGCAGCTGCCACCGCTAATTCCGTCGCATTTGCACGTGACCTGGCGAATACACCGTCTAACGAAAAGAACCCGCAGTGGCTGGCGCAGCAGGCCGAAGCTGTGGCAGCAGAATCTGGACTCAGTATTCGCGTGCTAGACGAGATGCGGCTAGCCAAAGACCGCTTCGGCGGAATCCTTGCCGTTGGGATGGGGTCGGCAAATCCTCCTCGACTCATCGTGCTCGAACATCGCGGCGAAATCGGTGAAGAGCACGTAGTGCTGGTGGGTAAGGGAATTACGTTCGACTCCGGTGGTTTGAGTATCAAGCCTGCCGACGGGATGCCGGTCATGAAGACGGACATGAGTGGCGCGGCAGCTGTCCTGGCAGTGATGGCAGCTCTTCCGGCTCTGGGTATTCACACCCGCGTCACGGCGCTTTTGGCATGTGCCGAGAACATGCCGAGTGGATCTGCATACCGACCCGGCGATGTGGTGCGCCATTACGGCGGCCGCACTTCTGAAGTGCTCAACACCGACGCCGAAGGCCGCATGGTGCTTGCCGATGCGTTGGCGTACTCGGTAGCAAAGCTTCGCCCTGATGCGGTGATCGATATTGCAACGTTGACCGGTGCCGCGACTCTCGGATTGAGTCGTCAATTCGCCGCTCTATACAGCGATGACGAAGGTCTGGCAAAGGCACTCGAAGTGGCTGGCCAGGCGAGCAACGACAAGTTGTGGCGCATGCCGCTCGTTGAGGAGTACCGGAGTTCACTCGATTCACCCGTGGCGGACATCAGTCACGTATCGCGCACCAAAGTCGGCGGCGGTTCAATTACCGCGGCGCTGTTCCTGCGCGAATTTACCGATGGACGTCGATGGGCTCACCTTGATATTGCCGGGCCGGGACGCGCCGAGGCCCCTCGTCAGGAACTGACGAAAGGAGCTACCGGCTTCGGTGTTCGTGTGCTTTTGCGGTGGCTTGAGTCCGCGCCTGACCTTTGGTGAGTTCTTAGGCCTCGCGCTTGACGGCTGCGAGTAGTCCGTCGCCAACGGGAAGTAGAGCAGCAACAAGACCCTCGTGGTCCTTGATCCGCTGGCCAAGTGTGCGTAAAGCAACCGTTCCGGGATCGCGCTGAGCAGGATCGGCGACACCACCATCAAGGCCGAGAGCCGCGGTGAACACCACCACTCCGCCAACACGAAGCAAGCGAAGTGCCTGCTCGAAGTAGGAGGTGAAGTCGTTGCTCGGGGTGTTGATGACCACCATGTCGTAGGACGCATCTGCTAGTCGTGGCAAAACATCAAGAGGTTCTCCGGTAATCAACCGGGCTCGGCCCGACGGAATATCAGAGGACGAAAACGCGTCCTTTGCAGCAGCCTGGTGGCCAGCGTCTGCGTCAATCGTGGTCAGGATGCCGTCTGGGCGCATGGCGCTCAGCAACAGCAAGCCACTGACGCCAGCACCGGTTCCAACCTCAACAACGGCCTGGGCATCGACCGTTGCTGCCAGGAGTCGGATTGAAGCGGCGGCGGAGGTACTTGGGCTGGTCACGCCGATTTCGATACCGCGACGACGAGCATCAATGACGTGAACGTCTTCGTCCTGCCACGAATCTGCGTAGGAAATGGTGTTAGTGCTGATGGTGAACCTCCGTGGCGTTGTTGATGGTGCTTCCCCCCAAAACGAGCGGCAAACCGCATCGTGATGGCCTTCGTCAGGGAACTCTAACCTGGTCTTACCGAGTCTGAACAGCATTCCCCAGAACTGCAGTAGCCGAGTTGGCCCGACTCTGGCAGGGTTAGCCTTCGCAACTTCCCCCATGCGGCATACATGCGGCATAAGGACCAGGAGCCCGTGAAATGAGCGAACAGCAACCGCCAGCCGAATCGAACGATGCGTCGGCCTCCGGTCAACCTGAAGAAACCAATTCCGCAGCCAGCACTGGTGATGCCGCCGATGCCAATGCCACGGCGCCGGTCGCCGGCTGGTCGCAGGCCACCTCGCCCGTCCCTGGTCCGGCTGCATTTGGGACCGAAGTCAACGAGACGGCGGTTATCCAAGAACCGGCTCAGCCTGCCGAGCAGCCATACCAAAACCCGTATTACGCCACTGCTCAGCCCGATCAGACCTATGCCCAGCCTGCTTACGCGCCAGTTCCGGTCGATCCCTATGCCGCCTACAGCGGGGGTGGCTACCAGCCACCGCCGCCAACCAAAACCGGCGGATTCCTGAGCAAGTCCGATCCGAACTCGGTTTTGTGGAAAGCAGTCATTGCCGGTGTACTCGCTGGCTTGCTGGCTGGAATCTTGGCTGGGTTCGTTGGCTTTGCCGTTGCTAACGGGACGATTGGGTCGACCGGAGTCTCGACCGCCGAGCAGGAAAACCCGAGCAACCCCAATGCCCTGTCGCCGCGGGCGGATAACTCGATTGCAGCGATCTCCAAAGCAATGCTGCCAACCGTGGCGTCGATCACGGTCAAAGCCGGGCAGGGCGGAGACACCGGTTCAGGCGTTTCGTTCAGTCAAGGTGGCTACATCTTGACTAATAACCACGTGGTTGCTGCCGCAGCCAATGGCGGCACGATCGCAGTGAAGTTCCAGGGCGGCGACGCTCAGCCAGCCACCATCGTGGGACGCAGCCCGGCATATGACCTCGCAGTCATCAAGACAGGCAGCGATCACCCAGTAGCGAAGCTCGGCAACTCCGGTTCAGTGGCTGTGGGAGATGCCGCGATCGCCATCGGTTCGCCGCTCGGCCTAGACGGGACAGTCACCAGCGGAATCATTAGCGCGGTCAACCGACCCGTTACAGCCGGCGGGCAGGGCGAAGCCTCCTTCATCAATGCATTGCAGACTGATGCGCCTATCAACCCAGGTAACTCGGGTGGCCCGCTGGTGAACTCCGAGTCACAAGTCATTGGGATTAACTCAGCTATCGCCACCCTTGGTGGAAGCAGTACCGAAGGCGGCAGTCAGAGCGGATCGATTGGTCTCGGTTTCGCGATTCCAATCAATACTGCCAAGCGCATTGCAGACGAAATCATCGCTACGGGTAAGTCAACGACGCCAATCATTGGTGTCGGCATTGATCAGAGCTATTCCGGTCCTGGCGCAAAGATCAAGACCGTGACGCCAGGCGGCCCAGCCGCCAAAGCAGGGCTTCAGCCCGGAGACATCATCGTTGCCGTCAACGGTCAGAAGGACCCGTCGGCGGTTGAGGTACTCACGGCGATTCGTTCACTTAAGCCCGGAGACACCATCACGCTGACGGTTCAAACGCCCAGTGGCGGAACCAAAGACGTGAAGCTGACACTTGGCGGGACAACCTCATAGCTGTCGAACCACAGGCGCACTCCACGTACTTGCGGGTTGCGCTGGTTGGGTGGTTGGCGATTTTCGGGATGTTTGACG
>JAHEXM010000222.1 GCA_023252115.1 Micrococcales bacterium
CACTGGGACTGGGGCGTAATCGCCGATATTGCCTGCGAATGATGCCAAGTACTGCGGGAGGAACTTCAGCACCAGCGCCAGGTTGACGTGAACGGTTCCTTCGAGTTTTGGCAGTGCGCGAATGTGGTGAACCGCCTGCTCAAAGTACATATCTTTTTCGAAACCGCGTGCCGCGATGACATCCCACAACAGGTCGACAACGCGTTCACCTTCGCTGGTGACTTTCATTTTAGTGATTGGGTTGAACAGTAGGTAGCGACGATCATCTGGACTCGCGCTGCGGAAGAAATCAGCAGAACGACAGGCGAAGAGTTTCATCGCGAGCAGTCGGCAGTATGAGTCGACCAGCATGCGGCGAACATGCGGAAACTCGGTGACCTTCTTGTCGAATAGCACTCGGTTGTTGGCGTGCGTAATCGACTCATAGAACACGTGCTCAGCAATACCGATGCTCGCCCAGCCGAGGTTAACTTTGCCAACGTTGATTGTCGCTAGCGCCGCATCCCAAGCCGCCTGCCCGGTGTGCAAGACATCGGCTTTTGAAACGGGATAGTCATTCAGTTCAAATGACGACACGTACATCGCACCGTGCACCACATTCTTGTGCAGCTTGTAGTGCTTGGCCTTGGTATCAACCAGGAAGAAGACATACTCACCGGGTCGGTCTGGGTCGTCATCAGCAAACTTGCCGAAGACGCTCAGCCGACCAGCGACGTTCCCATTGCCTATGTAGTACTTAGGCCCGCTAGCGAGCCATCCACCCTTTCCATCCGACTTCAGAATCATGTCAGTCGAGTAGATGTCCGCGCCGTGGGTCTGCTCCGACAGACCGAAACCGAAGATGTGACCGTCGCGCAACAGTTCGCCCACGAGCTTCTTCGCATCTTCGTTGTCACTTGTCCATACCGGGCCGAGTCCCAGAACCGTGACTTGCCACGCATACCAATGGTCCAACGAATAGAAGCCCAAGATCTCGTTGAGTTCATTGATGCGGGCGGTGTCCCAGCGCGCGTCATCCGGGGCGTCGTCCATCAAATCGGCGACGGCCGCCGGCGTTGCGAAGCGCGCGAAGATTCCCTCGTCCGCAATGAACTGAACGAAGTCGGCGTACCACTCGGCCTCGTGGTATTCGTCTTTCCGCTTCGCGCGACCCTTGTTTTCGAAGAACGCTACGAGTGCCAGCAACTGGCGACGAGACTCATCGTCCAGATACGTCGGGTCGTAGTTATCCGGATTAAACAAGAGTTGCGACACGTGGACCTTCTTCCCGTCAGTAACACCGAACATCGGGTCAAATGCCCTCTGCCACAGCGCCCATTAGTTGAATCGTCACCGTACGGCAACATTCTTACCGTCGATATTTCGTGAACTTACAGCGGGTCTACTAGGAAGCCTGAGCAGTGTTTTCTGGGCCGTTGGTTTGAGTACCCTTGTCTTGTTTCGCGGGCGGTGCGGGCTTCTTGGCTGCTGCTTGTCCACCACGGGTTCGCGTTCGGGTGCGAGTGGTCGTCTTCTTTGCCGGAGTTGCGCGCTTAGCAGCTGGCGTGGCCTTCGCGGGCTTGGCCCCAACCGTCTTTGGTGTGGGTTTCGGTGCTGGTTTTGAAACTGACTTTGGCGTCGGCTTCGCTGGCTTGGCGGGCGGGGTAACTGCCTCTTCAATCGAGTCAGCAGCCACGTATGCGTTTTCGGAAGTCTGCAGAGCAGCTTTGTCTGCAACCTGCGCCGCGGCATCAGCCGCCAGGTCTGCTGCGCTTGCAACAGAAGCGGCGGTGTCAACGGTCTTGCGGGCTGCAGTATCGGCGGCACGACTAGCGGCCATCCCTGCCGATCGAGATGCAGTGTCAGCAACGGCTGCAGCCGAAACGGCGGCTACGGTGGTTTTGTCGGCGGTCTCAGCGACCTTGTCGGCAGCTGACTCGGCGGCATCAGCCACAGCTGATGCTGTCTTTGCAGCGGTGGCCGAAACGGTATCGGCCGTGACCTCCACGGCGTTGCTCAACTTGGCACCCGCTTGACTGCGCCGGTACGCAACTACCCCAGCAACAGTGGCAGCAATGGTTCCCAGCGCAAGGATTGACTTCTTCATACCCCTGTTTCTATCCGACTCAGCCCGTCGCGGCTATAGCTACCCCAGAATTGGCAACAAATTCCGTCGGTCCGATGCGCTAATTCAACCCCGCAGCGACATCGGCAGCCGCACGAACTACGGCAGCACCAACGGCATCGGACTCAGGCGGGGATGCCAGCAGGACACTAACGGCCGCTTCGATCCCGGGAACGGACTCAACTGCCGCCGCGACACCCGTCACCCCCGACCCAGGGGTAGCCGGCATGGATACGAACTGCGGGCCATGTTGGCCCCGGCCAGTTCTTCCCCGCCCCGCGAGCACGGCCCGCCCGGCCGGCGAACGATCAAGGTTTGAGCGTGCGCCCACCCGACAAGCCACGTGAAACTCACTCCGTCGTGGTTCAACAACGGCGACGACAAGCGCCTCATCAGAATCCACCACCGACAGGGCAGTGGTTGCATGTAACTCGTCAGACAAACTGCGCAATGCGGGCAGCGCAGCGTCGCGCAATAGCGGCTGAACATGACGGGCGATAGCAAGTACACCTAAGCCGAGCCGGTATTTGCCGTCCGCGCCACGGCGAACCAGCGCATGTGATTCAAGGGTCACGGTGAGCCGGTACACGATCGTGCGACTGACACCCAACGCCCGCGCAAGGTCGGCAACGGACATTCCATCGGCGTCGTCAGCAAGCAGAGTGAGAACGCGCAGTCCTCTATCTAATGTTTGAGCTGTTTCAGTTGCCATATCGCTTACGCAATCTTCTAGACAGTTGATGCGTATACCCAAGGCTCCCCAACGCCGCTGCGGCTAAAGCCAGCGGCGCGAACTAGGTGGCCTGGGCAGTCAATTTCTTATCGATAGATCGGACCCGGATCGAAGCGATGACTTCGAAGATGCCAAGCACAACGAGCCAGATTCCGACCATGATGGTCAGGATCGCAAGTGAAGTAATGGGCCAAACAAGCACCACGATGCCGGCGATGATTGCCAGAATGCCGGTGAATATCAGCCAGCCGCTTGCGCCTGTCCCGCTTGCGCCAGTCACCAGCTGCATCACCCCGCGAATGATCCACCACAAGCCGATGAACAAGACCAGCAGCGAGATGCGGCCCTCGATGCTCTTGAAACAGAAGATTCCCAGAACGATTCCGAGTAACCCGCTGATTGCGCTCAGTACGCGTGACGTTCCATCGAGCTTGTGGTCAAAGGACTGCACCAACTGGAAGATTCCGCTGATCAGCAGCCAAATACCAAAAATGATCGCCGCCACGTTCACCGCGGTGAATGGGCGAATGAGCACGATGATTCCTGCCACGATACTGACAACACCCAACAAAGCGATCAGCCACCACGCGTGACCGATCCGGCTCAGTACGCGGTCTTCTTCAGTTTCGACGTATGCGTCCGGATCCGTTGGCTGCTCGGGTGCGGGACCTGCATCAGTGGTGCTCACGTCTGGCTCCTTAGGGGAAAATCAGGGCGCTGGCGTTACGTATTGATTTCAGCGGATCAACCGCTCCCCATCGGTCAGGACACGCCGAATATCGGTAGAACTATTCGTCAGACCCTGGTGGGTCCGGCGTGAGTCCATCGTAAATCGCTTTGCAGTCCGGGCATATAGGGAACTTGGCTGGATCACGGTTGGGAACCCAGACCTTGCCACACAGGGCAATTACCGGTTCGCCCGTTACGGCACTCTCGACAATTTTGTCTTTGCGGACGTAGTGGGCGAACTTCTCGTGGTCACCGTGATCGAGAACAGAACGCGTGTCCTCTTCGACGATTGTTGAGCCGGTGAGTTCGGGCGAGTCCAGCGGCGTGGTCATGCCCGGAAGTCTACGAGCCGTGGTCCCTTATGCACAGGCAAGAGGGATCAACTCGGCGAAGAATCGGCAAGATTGAGGCCGTGGCGAATCAACCTGTGCAGGCTGGTAATCCCGTATAGGCACGTCAAGACACCGATAGCTACGAGGCAATTTCGCGTTCCAATCCAATCCATCAAGAGTCCGACAAGCACAGCTCCTGCCGCCGTGCCGAGCATGACCAGGGCATAAAAAACGCCGAGCATGTGACCGCGAATATCGGGCGGGAGATGCAACTGCAATGCCGATTGAGAGGCAACCCAGATCCCTTCCCATCCCATACCGAGGATGAAGA
>JAHEXM010000223.1 GCA_023252115.1 Micrococcales bacterium
GAGTTGGTTGCTGGTGGGATCGATGCCTTTAAACAGGTGGAGCATCGCGTGCTCAGTAGTTCAACACTGACTGGTGTCGTCCTGCGGTACGGGTTCTTTTACGGTCCGGGAACTTGGTATTGGCCTGACGGCGATGTAGCGGATTCCGTCCGAAAGCGACAAGTACCCATCATTGGTGATGGTGCTGGTGTGTATTCGTTTGTGCATGTCGACGATGCTGCCGCAGCAACTGCCGCGATCGCCACCAGTCAGCTTGGCGGTGTCTTCAACGTGACCGACGACGAGCCGACACCAGTTGCACAGTGGTTACCAGCATTTGCGGAGTGGGTGCACGCGCCAACGCCTCCTGCCGTCGCAGTTGAAGGCGCTGATCCGGGTTCGAGCTTCTACAACACCAAACTGCGTGGTGCAACCAACTCCAAATTCAAAGCCGCATTCGATTGGAGTCCACGACCGCTGCCGTGGCTTAACGACTGAAGCTGCTAGCGAGCTGCCTCGTCGTCACGTAAACGAAGGGTGTGCGGTCGGGGGGACTTGAACCCCCAAGCCCCGTAAAGGGCACTAGCACCTCAAGCTAGCGCGTCTGCCAATTCCGCCACGACCGCGTGGAACTGGTCGAGTGTACCTAGCTGAACTGCCGCCACGGCATACAGCCGATGCGAAGGCGCAACCGAACCGGCAGGATGCAGGCATGACTACCCCTGATGGCCAATCTGGACCTCATCCGGGGATAGCGGCTGCCCAGGACGAAGTTGCCACAATTGTTCAGGGGCTCATCAGAATCGACTCTTCAAATTTTGGGTCACACGATGGGCCTGGCGAACTTGAAGCCGCTCTCTTCAGTCAACAGCAGCTAGCAGATGTCGGCATTGATTCCGAGGTATTCACCACCACTGCCGAACATCGCGCGGGAGTCATCGCGCGCATTCATGGTGCGAACCCGGATCGACCCGCACTGCTTCTACATGGACACCTGGACGTTGTTCCCGCTCCTGAACCTGATTGGAGCCACGGCCCGTTTTCGGGGGACATAGACGAGAACGGAGTCCTGTGGGGTCGCGGCGCAGTCGACATGAAAGACATGGATGGTATGTGTCTTGCCGTCATTCGCCATTGGGCGCGCGATGGTGTGCTGCCCGATCGCGACATAGTGTTTTTGCTGCTGCCGGATGAAGAAGCGGGCGGACACCACGGTTCGCACTGGTTGGTCGAAAACCGCCCCGAGATTTTCGAAGGTGTCACCGAAGCAGTAGGTGAGGTTGGGGGTTTTTCATCAACGATCGCCGGCGGGCACCGTTTGTATCCCATCCAGACTGCCGAAAAGGGAATCGCCTGGCTCAAGATTTCGACTCGGGGAACTCCCGGTCATGGTTCGCTGTTGCGAACGGATAACGCCGTCGCTCGACTGTGCGCAGTAGGGGCGCAGCTCGGTCATGAAGCCTTCGATGTAGAACTCACGCCAACTGTGCGCGATCTGTTGGATCGAATCGCGGTGATTACCGGCAAGGAAGTCCCGATCCATGACCATGAGGCGATGATCCGCGACTTTGGCGCACTGGGCCCCATCATCCTGTCGACGACTCGACACACCACAAACCTCACCATGTTGGACGCGGGCTACAAACAAAACGTCGTGCCCGAAGATGCTCACGCATACCTTGACGGGCGCTTCCTTCCGGGTAAGGAGGACGAATTCCTTGCCGAGATAGATCGCGTCCTTGGTGATCACGCGAGACGCGAGTACGTCAATCGCGACATCGCTGTCGAGACAACTTTCGATGGACCGACTATCGATGCGATGTGTGCAGCCCTGGCAATTGAGGATCCTGATGGAATTCCGGTGCCCTACCTGATGTCCGGGGGCACGGATGCGAAGGCGTTCAGTGCGATAGGGATTCGGTGCTACGGGTTTAGTCCGCTCGCACTCCCACCGGAACTCGACTTCATGGGAATGTTTCATGCGGTCAATGAGCGAGTGCCAGTTGATGCACTTAAGTTCGGTGTGCGTGTACTGGATCGGTTCTTGCGCTCCTGTTAGTCACTTGTTGCTGGCGCCCAACGAGACATCGACCCGCTCGCTGCCGCCAGGTCCAAGCTCGAGGGTTAATCCGTTGAACTGGCCGTTGGCCGACCGGCGCAGGTGTGCAGTTCCTTCAGTGAATACATCAGACACGGTGCCGTCTTCATTGTTGGTGACAGTGACGAGCTGCGTTTGTTTAACGTCAGAATCGGTCAAGTCGGTGCGTGCCGAAACCGAGAGAGTGTCGCCATCATCCGGTTGGAGTTTCACTGTGACGATCGATTGTTTCTGCGCATCATCGTTCTGAAGGGTGAACTGACCAGCCTTGATTGACTGTGCACCGCGTGGGTGGACGATCTCGCCGCCGGTGACCGGTGCACTGGCAACATTGGTCAAGACGCTGGGCGGTATCACCGCCGAGTTTGCGCCCGCGGCCGTATTTGTGCCGCTTTGGGTAAATGCGACTGCGGCCAGGATGACGACGGCCCCGCCGGTTACGGCGAGAAGTCGTCTATTGAGCTGGTCCACGGATTCACCTTCGCAGTGAAATCGTGGGGAGTTCGCCGATGATCACCCATCTGGCTTCATCGCAAAAGAAAGAGAAGAGACCGTTGGCGCCTCTCGGGACGCGATTAACGGTCTCTTCTCTTTTGTGCAGATTTCGGCTCTCCCAAACCGAATCGGTAACGCGGAACTGTTCTCCCAAGCAATTCGCGTGTCGAATGCGTTGCTTGGATAGATATGCCCGTGTTAGCGAACGGTAAACATCGGTTGGGGAGGAATCTTTCGAAGACGCCGCCGAAGCAGCACCCAACGGCGGCCATCGGTGTAGATGCGGGTCCGGGCTAGTTCCCAGTGTCCGTACTCGGCCGCTTCAGTAAGCATTGACTTTGCTTCATGCCGGGTAGTGCCCCGCGGCATCGTGATTTCGCGCGTTTCCCACTGCGGTTCACGCCCAGCGTTGGGGTCATCAATGTCGACTACTCGCGCCACGCTCGTCCCCTAGCGCTGATTCCAGCCATGTTCGGGGTAACCCCGATCAGGCTCAGAGATGTCGTCAAGCGCCTGGCGGATTGCAGACGGCAGAGTCAATGCGTCACTTGCCAACGCCGATACGAGTTGTGCATTTGTCCTGGCACCCAAAATAGGAGCAACAACACCTGGTTGGTCGCGCACCCACGCCAGTGCCACTTCGAGAGGCTGAACTGACAATCCTTCAGCAGCGGTGCAAATGGCGTCGACAACGCGGCCGCAGGATTCGCCAAGGTAGGGCTGTACGAAAGTGGCAAAAGTTGGATTGGCGCCGCGAGATTCGGTGGGTGTTCCGCCGCGATACTTGCCCGTCAAGACACCGCGGCCCAAAGGTTACCACGGCAAAAGCCCAAGACCGAGTGCCTCGCACGCTGGCACTACCTCGCGTTCCACCCCGCGCTGAACGAGCGAGTACTCAACTTGGGCGGAAATCAACGGGACGGAACCGGCGTGAGCTTTTTGCCAAGTTGCCGCTTGCCCGATTTGCCATCCCGAATAATTCGAGACTCCCACATAGCGGACTTTGCCTGACGCAACGGCAATGTCTAGCGCCGCTAACGTTTCTTCGATCGGAGTCCATGGGTCCCACGCATGCAATTGCCACACATCGACGTATTCGACGTTCAATCGTCGAAGCGAGGCGTCGAGTGCATGAAGAATATGGCGGCGAGATGCGTCAAAGCGCCGTTCAGAACCTGGACGGGACACTGCTTTCGTCGCAACTATCAATTGGTCGCGGCGTCCGTCTTCGGCAAGCAGTCTGCCGAGAACCTTTTCGGCCGCGCCATCGGCATAAACGTCAGCGGTATCAATGAGAGTTCCGCCGGCGCCAATGAAGGAATCGACTTGGTCCCGGGCCTCATGTTCGTCGGTATCCCGACCCCAAGTCATCGTCCCAAGCGCTAAACGGCCGACCCGAAGGCCGCTATTGCCCAACGCACGTTCTTCCATTTGGCCCACGCTACCTGCGAGATGTCGGGTGGGGGCTAGGCTCCCCGGTTATGCGACTGGGAATCAACCTTGGCTACTGGGGTTTTGGCAACGACGCTGACAACTTGGCACTTGCCCGGGAGGCCGACCGACTTGGCTATAGCGTCGTATGGGCCGCCGAAGCGTACGGCTCAGATACGGCGACCGTGTTGGCGTGGATCGCCGCACAGACTAATCAGATC
>JAHEXM010000224.1 GCA_023252115.1 Micrococcales bacterium
CATGCTCTACAACGTCCAGGTCTGTGGTGTTACTTCAGAGATCTTCGCCGAATCCGAAGGTGGCGCTCAGACAACGCGGTTTGTCGGCGGTACTAGCGAGATCCCAAACCGTCTGGCAGCAACGCTTGGCGACCGCATCATTCTTGACGCGTTTGTGCAGACGATCGAATACACCAACGACAGTGTGAAAGTGATTTGTCGCAACGGTGTGGTTGCAACTGGAAAGCAGGTGATCGTTGCAATTGCGCCGACACTTGCCGGTCGCATCACCTACGACCCGCCGCTGCCCGGCATCCGCGACCAAATGACTCAACGGATTGCCCAAGCAAGTGCAGTCAAAGTGTTTGCGATCTATGACGAGCCGTTCTGGCGCGAAGAGGGCCTCAACGGACAGCTCATCTCGGACATCGGGCCGGCGCGCATGTCCAACGACAGCTGCATGCCGGAAGGCGCTAACGGACCTGGAATCATCCTGGGCTTCCTTGAGGGCGAAGAAGCGCGCACATTTGGGCGACTGAGCGAAGACGAATTGCACGCCAAAGTCGCCGAGGAGTTTGGGCGACACTTCGGTCCACGCGCAGCAAAGCCAGAGATGGTCGTCTCTGGCGAGTGGGCGAACCGTCCATTCACTCGCGGTTGCTACAACGCCAACTTCGGCCCATTCGGTTGGACACACTTTGGGTCTGCATTGTCCGCACCCATCGGTCCGATCAAATGGGGAGCAACAGAAACTGCTACTGCGTGGAGCGGCTACATGGAAGGCGCAGTCGACTCAGGTGAACGAGCTGCAAAAGAAGTGATAGAAGCCATCTCAGGCTGAATTCGTCTGACCCGGCTCGCTACTTGACGAAGGAAATCTGGTCCAAGTCTGGTGCGCCGGGTGCTTCTTCGCTGACGTACATCTTGCGGATGCCTTCGATGTAGATCTTTGCCCGCTTGGTCAAGCCTTCGTCGTTTTGCATTCGCCCCTTGGTTACCAGGATGCCGAGGTCGGCACCATGAAAGCGATAGTCGCCCGGACCGTACACGCGCAAGAAGAAGCATTCGTCTTCGTTATTCAACTCGTGCCAGTCATGGGCAACCTGCGCGAAAGTCAGGCTGTCGTCATCCTGAAGGCGATATGTACCCGTAAGTGGACTAGCGAGAATTCGCTCAACCTCGTCACCGGGTTCCTTCATGATCAGCTGGGACCATGAATCGACCGCGGCTAGTTCGCGCCAACGCTCATTGATGTCGGCGACATCGATCGTGTAGTCGACATCCATGTACTCCAGCAGGTGAAAGAGAAAGAGCGGTATGTCTGCATATGCACCAGCGGTCACGTTGGTCATCGAGGATGCGCCCGAGATCCGCGGGTTGACTTCACCCAAATAGACCTGGCCATCATCGAGATCCACCAATACGTCTACTTCGAAAAAGCCGACATAGCCTTCTTCGCGCAAAGCTTCACCAAACCGTTGGACAAGGTCGACCGCACGGTTGCGATGCTCACTCGAGAGGGCGCCGGGGAAGACATCGTTGCCGCACCAGCCGCCCTCGTAGGGTGTGAGTTCCGGGTAGCCGGTCAGGTCCGTCATGAATGGACCAACCACCGTGCCGTGTCGGGTCAACACTGCCTCGACTGCTGCGGCCTGGTTGTTAATCCGCTTCATGATTTTGGTTTGTTCGCCGATGATGTCTTCGGAGTGGTCGTCCCAATCGCCTTCGGACTTGATGAAGAACGTGGTCTTGCCCGAATCGCCGTAGGGGAGTTGGACAACGAGGTCAGTGCCGAGGCCGTTTTCCTCAGCGACCGCGACAAGGGCGTCCCACGAATCAATGCCGTCCGCCAATACGTTAGGGACGCTTGGTGCTCCCGCGGCGTTTCCAAGTTCGGTTGTCACGATCTTTGAATCCAGTCGCCTACGCAAGGAGTCCTTTGGCAGGATCAACTCGTATCCCAATTCCGCACAGATCTCCTCGGTCTCTTCGTCAAAAAAGACCATCGCGACCTTGGGCTTTCCGCCGCGGGATTTGATGAATTTTTGAACCTCGGGATCGCGAAGCAGATAGTTGTTGATCTCTTCGCTGCTCTTGAACTCGACGTACGGTTTGTTCTTTGGTGTGAAGACTCGAGGATGACTCCCGTCCCACGAGTCGTAGTACGTCACATAGTTGAAGTTGCGCACGAACCGATCGATGCCTAGCAGGTTGAAGGCCGTTGCGCCGAAGAAATACACCGGTTGGGTGTTGGTCCGAAAGAAGGCACGAATCTCGGGTAATCCATTGAGAAACTGCTTCGGCTTCTCAGGTGCTTCTTCTTTTTTCTTGGTCATCAGGTGTCTCCAACAGCGGGCAGGGAAAGTGGCACCGGGGTCATCGAGACTCTAGCGAGAAAGACCGGCCGCAACCCCTGGTGGACCTTCATGGGTAGGCCGCCCGGGTGCAAGATCCGCGAGGTGGGCACCGATTGCGTCAAAGACCCGCAAAGTGTCGTGCAGCATTTCTGGCGATTGGGCATCTGGCCAAGACGAAACCTTTGCCGCAACTGTTTGTGTCCCAGGGTTGACGTACAGCATTTGCCCGTTGATGCCAAGGCACACCAGGACATCTCCGTGCGGTCGAGGTACGAACCAAAACTTGTTGCGGTACCAGCCGCCCGGCAAGAACGGTTCGGAGTCAGAGAAGCTAAATGCATCCCGGATGTCTGGGTCGACCGACCAAGACGCGTGCAGCCATTCTTCGGGCACGACCCGTCTGCCGGTTGTGGCCATTCCACCTGACAGCAGAACCAAGCCGAATCGGGCAAGGTCGCGAGCAGTCGCACACATTCCACCGTCATGAATGCCAGTGCCAACGGAATCGCAGGTCAGTTCGGCATCCCAGTCGGCACCCATTGGAATCCAGATAAGTTCACTCAACAGATTGGACATTCGCATGCTGGCCGCTCGCTCACACACCCAACCCAGCACCAACGTGTCACTTGATCGATATTCAAACGCTCCACCATGCTCGCCCGCCCGCTCGATGGATCGTAGGTATTCATAGATCGAAGTGGGCACATCGCGCTCGGTTGCCGGGCGCCAACCAAATGCTTCTTCCATGACGCGGACTTCGGCCTCGGGGTCGGTGTAGTCCTCACTGAACTTGACGCCCGATCGCATGTCCAGGACGTTTCGAATGGTGGCGTCCTGATAGCCGCTGCCTTCCAGTTCAGGGACGAACCGAGTCACCGGGTCATCAACCGACATAAGGCCTTGGGCAATGAGGTTTCCGGTCACGGAACCGACAAATGATTTGGTGACCGACATCAACAAGTGAGGTGTGTCGAAACTTGTCTCACCAAAATACTGTTCGAGGGCAATTTCCCCGCCGCGGATAACCACCACGCCATCGGTGTAAGTCTCAGCAAAGACCGTGTCGATGCTGGCTTGTTCGCCAGTCGTTCGAGTGATTTGAAGGTCGCCGAGTGGCTGGATCACGGTGGGAATGAGCGGAGCGATCTCGAAGCCCCGACTGATTCGCTGGGTGGGCACGAGCTCGCGCATATGCGAGAAAGCCCAGCGGTTGTAGGGCGGTTCTTGCCAGTTAGCCAGCGTTACTCGATCGTCATCTGCGGAAGGGAAGCCCTGCATCAGCACCCGCCGATACTAAGGGTTACGAGTGCTCGTTTGAGCTACACCATCACCCCGTTGCACAAGGATGACCGCGGTCACGAGCCGTGAAGCTGGGAAACAATCGGTTCCGCAAGTAAAAACGGCGTAACAATCGGGGCGTATTCGATGTTGCGGGCCCGCAGTACAGGAAAAAGCTCCGATCAAGGCCGTAGCGTCCCGCTATGAGCGAGAGCGGGACCGGCCACGTCCGCGCAGTGGACACCGATGGCGTCGAGATAAAGGGCCTCAAAGAAGGCAGCGTCGGACTGGGTGGGGCCGTCGTCATGGGCTTGTCTTCGACGGCTCCGATGTACTCGCTGACCGCCACGATTGGGCTGGTTGCCGCTGCTGTTGGCGTGTACGCGCCGGCTTGCATGATCGTCGCGTTCATTCCGATGCTGTTCACTGCCTATGCGTATCGCGAACTCAACAACGTCACGCCGGACTGCGGAACGACATTCACGTGGGCAACCAAGGCCTTTGGTCCACACGTGGGTTGGATGGGCGGCTGGGGGATTGCAATTAGCGGCATCATCTTTTTAGGGAACGCCGCTCAAGTAACCGGT
>JAHEXM010000225.1 GCA_023252115.1 Micrococcales bacterium
ATGAACAAAAGAATCAAGATCACCAATGCGATGGGTAATACTGCGTCATTCAATGATGGGTCAGCGACGCCAAGACCCTCGACGGCCGATAGGACCGAAATCGCCGGAGTAATCATGCTGTCGCCATAAAACAATGCGGCGCCCGCGATACCCAGGGTCATCAAAATTGCCAAACCGCGTTTCGACTTGAGAGTGCGCGACACGGCCAGACTAGACAGCGCCATAATGCCGCCTTCGCCCTCATTGTCGGCGCGCATCACAATCAGCACGTACTTGACCGTGACGATCATGGTCAAGGTCCAAAAGACGAGCGAGACTGCGCCAACAACCCTGGTATCAACCGTCGGAATGGCGTGTTGACCAGCAAAAATATCTTGGAATGCGTACAGCGGGCTTGTGCCAATGTCACCAAACACAATTCCCAACGCGCCAAGCGAAAGCAGCAAAGTTCGTTTCGATTTGGGCTTGCCAACATTCGTGCTCGCGGGCGGCGCCGACGCGTTCGTGGCCACGATCGGACGCTAACAGCGCAGCCGACCAAATTCACCTCAGGCGAGGGCCCAAACGGGCAATGCTTTCATGTTTACTCGACCTAAGCCGCTAGCGCGCTTCATCTGCCCAAGGTGCCTAGCCTGACTGCTGATGACTGAGACCGAGCCGCTCGCACCCGACTTCCGATTCATCTTTGAATCAACCCCTGGGGCAATGCTGCTTGTGCTCTCGACGGAGTTCACCATCGTGGCTGCGAACGATGTCTGGTGCACAGCAACCGCCTCAAACCGAAATGAAGTAGTTGGTCGCCTGCTCTTTGATGTATTCCCCGACAACCCGGACGATCTCGATGCGAACGGCGTTAGCAGCGTCCGGGCATCCCTTTCCCGCGTTGTGCGCGAAAAAGTCATTGATGTGATGCCGTTGCTTAAGTACGACATTGAGCTTCCCGGTGGCGAATACGAAGAACGGTTCTGGACTATCACCAACTCGCCGATGTTCGACTCCGACGGAAACGTTGTCAGCATCATGAATCGCGCCGATGATGTAACAGACTTCATCCGACTCAAGCAGGCCGACGAGGTCGCAGCCGAAATCATTGAATCCGGCCGGGAACCGTTGGAGTCGATCGTCTTGCGACAGACGCGTGAGGCCGCCGAGTCAAGCCGCGAGATTAAAGTAGCCAACGCTGAACTGACCCGCCTGTACGCGGAAGCGGCGACCACGGCTCAGAAATTGCTGCGCGTAAACCATGACCTGGAGCAATTTGCCTACGTGGTGTCACACGACCTTCAAGCGCCAGTGCGAAATATTGCTGGTATCGCCGAGTTGTTGCGCGAACGGTTCAAGGATGCCGATCTTTCCGACGAAGACAATCATTTCTTCGACCTACTTGACCAGAGCACCGCTCGAATGCTCGCCCAGATCCAAGGCTTACTCAAAATGAGTCGACTTCAGACGTCGACCCTCACGTCAGTGCAGATTGATTTGAGCGATGCAACCACCGATTCGATCGAGTCATTGTCAGAACTCATTACCGAGAGTGGTGCAACGGTACGGACCGTCGGGCACTTGCCAACGATCGAAGCCGACCCAGTTCAACTCAGCTTGCTGCTGCAAAACCTGATCGGCAACGGAATCAAATATCGGCGCATGGACACCCCATCGGTGGTGGAAGTTTCTGCCACCCTCGACAGCGATAACTCAATGGTCGAGATAGTTGTTTCCGACAATGGGATCGGCATAGACGAAGACAATCAGGAGCGCATCTTTCGGATGTTCCAACGCCTACATGCACCAAAGGACACGACTTATCAAGGGACCGGCATCGGTTTGGCACTCGCCGAAAAGATTGTGGCAATTCATGGTGGAAGTATCTGGGTGCAGTCCGAGGGCAAGGGCAAGGGATCGGCCTTTCACGTTCGCCTTCCGGTAACCCAAGATTTCAGCTGAAGCCAGGACAGGAGCACACTTTGGCAGCACAAGGTAGAGCCGCACGAATAATGATGATCGAAGACAACGAAGTCGATTCGATGCGCGCCCGCAAAGCGCTCGCGGGGGCGCGATTCGTCAATGAGATCAGCGAATTCGAATTTGCTGAAGCGGCCTTGGAATCACTCCGCAACCCCGACAACCCAATTCCTGACCTCATCTTGCTTGACCTCAATTTGCCCGGTATGACGGGACAGGAGTTTCTCGCAGCGATAAAAGCAGAGGTACCACTGAAACGGATTCCGGTTGTTGCTCTCACTACATCCGAAACCGACCAAGACATCTTGTCGAGTTGGGACCTAGGTGTCGTTGGCTACATTGTGAAGCCAGTAACGCTTGCCCGCCTGGCAGAGGTAATGAATCAGCTCACTGGGTTGTATTTCGAAATGATCGCGCTCCCATCGCACGACCAGATCATCCAGAAATAGTCTCGATTCCTGAATTCATCCGGTCTTCGACCTCGCCCTGACGCGGTGACGCAATACTTGGCAACGCTCGCGCGGGCGCACCGTACAAGTAGCCCTGTTGAAGGGCAACTCCGGCAGCTGTTAACAAATCACGCTGCTCAGTCGTCTCGACTCCCTCCGCGATTAGTTCGATGGAACCGTCAGCGCACAATGTGACCAATGCCCGAACAATGCGTGATGCCATCTCATCGACAGGTAGCTTTGAGGTAATCGTCCGATCGATCTTTATGGCATCGACTGGAAAGGTCAATATCGTTTCGAACGACGAGTGATGGTCACAAAAGTCATCGATAGCAACCCTTACGCCACGCTCGTGAAGTTGCCAGAGCATCGCGATAGCCGCCATGTTGCCCACTATCTGATCCGCATCCGTAAGTTCGATTTGGATCCGTCGGTAATCGAACTCTGGCCTGGCGGCTGCGGACTCGATCGCGTCACGCAATGCTCCTGGATTTTCAAGTTGAGTCGCATGCACATTGAAACTGATGACCGCAGCTGGATTGGCCGGGGCAAGCTGCGACATTAATGCTTGGGAGGATCGTTCGATGCTCAAGGCAGCGAACTTATCCGCGGCTCGCGAAGACAGAAGCCTGCGCAGGTTGTGCGCTGTCGATCCCGCCTCGTCCTTGGGCCAGCGCGCCAGTGCTTCGTATCCCCAGACTTCGTCTGTAGTCACATTAATCATCGGCTGATACCAAAACTCAACATCCGAAAGAAGGCGAGGCACTGGAAGTTGGGCACTCTCGCTGCCATCCGTCCGACGCTTCATTTTGCCCGCGGGATTGAGCATCGCGAAGTGCGGAAGGTGATCTCCTGAAACCTTCGCGGCATACATTGCGTGATCAGCTGCGTCGACTACATCCTGGGGCGGCTCGGTTCCAACAGCTAGAACAGCACCACAACTCACTGTTACCGCAACCTGTTGGCCTCCGTGTATTGCAAGGCTGTCATTGACCGCTTTGCTTGCTCGGTCACAGAGTCGCCGCAATTGATCGGTGCTCTTGATATTTGGGGCAATTACGGCAAACTCATCGCCGCCCCAACGACCGATCGAGTCGCCCTCGCGGATTGCATCGCGAATTCGGTCCACAACTGCGACCAAAATCTCGTCGCCCGCGCGGTGACCTAAGGAGTCGTTGATTTGCTTGAAGTGATCGACGTCAAAAAACAAGACGGCGTATTTGTCACCGGATTTTTGGGCAAGCGTGAGCAGGTTCGTGAAAGCCGCACGATCCCAGGCGCCAGTGAGCGAATCCTTGCTCATGCCGGAAATAACGTTGTCCACATACTGTTTGCGCAGGATCGATTGCTCCATGACCCGACGCAGCTCGCTTCCCGACACGTCTTGCTTGCTCAAGAATCCTTGTGCTCCGCGCGCTAGAGCCAACCCGGTCATTGAGTCGGCCCCTGCCCCCGACAACACAACAACCGGCAAATCGCCGGCATGGGCAAGCAAACCGTCGAGCGTTTGGGTGCCCGAGGAGTCAAGCAAATTCAGGTCGCTGATGACCAGGTCGAACTCGCCCCTGTCCAGCAAGGACTGGGCCCCTGCCAGTGTCGGGACGTCCTCGACGCATATCTTCATGTCGGCAAGTCGCTTCACCATTTCGCGGAAAAGCACTACTTGGACGTCGTCATCCTCCACCAGGAGTAGTCGGATCTCAGGCCGCACCCTTCCATTGGAGGCCTGCGGATTGGCATTTCACA
>JAHEXM010000226.1 GCA_023252115.1 Micrococcales bacterium
AATTGCTGCGGTTGACCATGGGCCAGCTTGGTTTGCCGCCCATGAGGTAGCAGGCACGTTCCACGAAAAGATCGCTGAGACCACCAAGACATTGCATGCGACAAAAACCAGCACGTAGCGGCTTTGCTTGCTCGCTGGCAAGCGATCAGAAAGCCAATTGACTGATGCGCGCCACGGTCGATGTTCACCCACTACGCCCGAGCACAGCACTGCGATCAAACATGCCAGCGGCACCACTAGCTCGGCCGAGTAGCGATACGTCAATGCTCGAGTCGCACCAAACGGATCAAACTCGGCAGAGGCGCGACCGAGCAAGAGCACAGATGCGCTCACCAACCACAACACCGCAACGGTGACGATCATTAGCAACGCCCGGCGGCGGATCCACAACGTGACAGCAAAGACGACTACTGCGAGTTCACATCCAATCGCCAATGCCCACGATGATGGATTCGCCGTTACTGATCCATCGAGATGAATCCACCACTGCCATGGCCCGCCGAACAGCGTGACCACGAGTACGCGGGCGCTATTGGCGAACAGTTGCAGTGCCAGAACCAGAGTTGGTTTTCCTTCGCCATTGGTTCCGATAACGACGGCATACACGACCAAGTAGGCGACGGTCATAACAACCACGGTGGCAATGCACACCCATGCACGACGTCTGGCCGCCTTCGTGGCCTCGGCGCGCAGCACTCGCCAAATCACAACTGCCGCCAGCACCCAGAGCGAAAACGTGATTGCCTTTTCGAAGAAGCTCAACGCAATGGCGAACGACACCGCCGCCAAAACGACGTCGCGCCTACGCCCTTGGCCGACGAAGCGCGAACCCCACAGGCCTGAAGCCAACAGAAACGGCAGCATTAATCCGCCGTTCAAAGTGACCGACCACCACAACTGTGTCTCGGAAGTCAGCAATACAACGCAAAACCACAACACAGCAAAGACAATCGCTGCTTGGTTGCGAACCCACAGTCGCAAGAGACGAAGGAAGATCAGTGAAGATGCAGCAAACGCAATCCCCGAGATCAGCGCAGCAGTCCAATACTGACCGGAGATCAGATTGACGCGAATCCACTCGACGGCCATCGCGCCTGGCATCAGGTTTCCGTAGTGCGACCGAAATAGATAGTCATAACTGATCAACGGATGTGTGGCGGCGTCATATTTGAAAACGAAGTCGTCAACGATGTACCAACCGCGTAATGCGATAACTGTGCGAATCGCCCAGATGATGACTATGAAAGTCAGGCAAATGCGGGTCGTCATACTCCATCCACGAACCCACTGACTCACTCGCGGATCCTAGCTAGGCCGCAAGGACTTAGTGTCAAAATCGGCCTAGGATCGCGGTGTGGCGAGCACTGCGATCGCATCCGATCTCGCGCTAGAAAATGTCGCTCGCCCCCACGTCGAAACCAGCCGCAGCTCACGTCGAAACCCAGCTCTCGATGGCATTCGCGCATTTGCCGTTGCTGGGGTGATGCTGTTCCACTTTGGGCAAGCCTGGTTGCCAGGTGGTTACCTCGGGGTCGATGTCTTTTTCGTTCTTTCCGGCTTCTTGATCGCACGGATCCTGTTGCGAGAGCAGCACCAGACCGGACGCATCAACATCATTACCTTTTGGGGTCATCGAGCAAGACGCCTATTCCCAGCGCTTGGACTCATGCTCCTGGTCGTTGCCGCGGTATCGGTTGGCAGCTCTGCACTGACCCAAAAGCAAGTTTTTCAACAGGGTCTTGCAACCCTCGCCTACGTCAACAATTGGCTACAGATTCTGTTAGATACCACCTACTTTGACCAATTCAACTCGCCTTCACCGCTGCTACACACCTGGTCACTGGGTGTCGAGGAGCAGTTCTATCTTGTCTTTCCGTTTCTGCTACTGGCGCTGGTTTGGTTCCTGCGTCGAACTCCAACACGGCTGGTGTGGTGCCTCGGAGGCCTTGCGATTGCTTCTGCGCTATGGGGGGCAATGCTCGTCGCCGTAGAGGGCAACATCAACCGCGCATTCTTTGGAACCGATGTGCGAGCGCAAGAGTTACTCATCGGCGCAACATTTGCGGCAATCTTCGTGCTGAAACAACAGCGAGTTACGGCTGACCAGCCAGTATTCAGCGGACGATGGGTGACGACAGTTGGTTGTCTCGGTGCGGTTGTAGTGCTCGCGATGATGCTCACCGTTAACCAAGGCGCGCGATGGCTTTACTTCGGCGGCATGGTCGTCTTGTCAATAGCCGTCGTTGGCGTGATTGCCGCGGTCACCGATCGGTCAAGCGTTGTTCATCAGTTCTTGGGTTGGCGACCGCTCGCCTGGATCGGACTGATCAGCTACGGGCTTTACCTTTGGCACTGGCCCATTGCGGTGTGGATCGGCGGCACCGCCATGAAGTTCACGCTCGCAGATTTACTGATTGGGATCGGCGCGACATTCGCAATCGCGGTGCCGTCGTACTACCTGCTCGAACATCCCATCCGCAAGCAGCGGTGGCATTGGCAAACCGGCAAGAAAGGTCTCATTGCGTTGGTCGTCACGCCGCTGGTTTTGGGTGTGACGATCGCCGCTTCGACAAGTGCACGCTCTGAAGTTATTGCCAATGACACATCCGCTTTCCTGCCGACGGGTGACTACGTAGGCACGGGTCCGAAGGTCTTTTTCGTTGGTGATTCGATATCGGGAAACTTGAGAAGCAGTTTTCCGAATTACCGGAACCCGGGCTTTTCGCTCACCGGCACCATGAAGCTTGGCTGCGGGCTGGCACTGAACACGATCGTTGTCGACGGCAAACCGGCGTTCGATGGGATCCCCTGCGGACCATGGGCTGCGGCATGGCCTCAGGACGTCAAGCGGCTAGCGCCCCAACTTGCCATTGCTGATATCGGTCCGTACTTCCACCACGACGTCTTGGCAAGTGATGGCGCAACTGTGCTGAGATGGGGAACGCCCGAGTATCACGACTGGATGATCAGCCTTCTCGATGACACCGTCACAAAGTTGAGCGCGGGCGGCGCACAGGTTGGATTCGTCGACAACACGTGCAACCGTGCGGCAGCGGTCACACCGCTTAATGAGCCGTTCAACGAGGATTCGCGAACGCACTGGCTCAACTTTGTTTTGTGGTCATACGTCCGCGAACACCCCAGGGTTCATCTGATCAATCTGTCGACATGGGATTGCGGCAAGAATGCCGGCCAAGCCACGCGCAACGCAGAGCTCCGTAAATTCGACGGCATGCACTACACACCGAATGGAAGCGTCGAAGCTTGGACGTGGATCGGTCCTCAGATCAGAAAGATCGTCGACGAAAACCCCGGCCGATGACGCACAAACGCGGACGAAATGACCGTTACTGACGTGCGGAAAGGGTCATTTCGTCCGCGTTTGCGGAATATGAATGTAGTTACTCGCCGCCGGTGAGTTTGTCGCGCAGCGCCTGAAGTGCTTCGTTGGCGTCGTTGTCCAACGCGCCTGCGGATGTGTCTTCGCCCGATGCGCCCTCGGCAGGAGGAGTCGACGACGAGCTTGCGGCTTCACCAGCAGCTTGTTCGGCATCCCCGGCTTCAGCGTCGGCCTTCTTGGCAGCATCGATCTGAGTCTTGTGCAGTTCCCAACGCGCAAATGCCTCGTTGTACTGCTTCTCCCACTCGGCGCGCTGCGACTCGAAGCCGTCCTTCCACTCACCAGTCGTCGGGTCAAAGCCCTCGGGTCCGATGTACGCACCTGCATCGTCATACGAAGCTGGCATGCCATACAGGTAAGGGTCGAACTCGTCAACGTCGTCCGAGCCACCTTCGTTGGCCTGCTTCAGCGACAGCGAGATGCGGCGGCGCTCCAGGTCGATGTCGATGACCTTGACGAAGATTTCGTCGTCAACCTGAACAACCTGCTCAGGAATCTCGACATGGCGTTCAGCGAGTTCGGAGATGTGCACCAAGCCCTCGATGCCATCGTCGACGCGAACAAATGCGCCAAACGGAACCAGCTTGGTGACCTTGCCGGTCACGACCTGACCGATGGCGTGGGTACGCGCGAACAGCTGCCACGGGTCTTCTTGCGTTGCCTTAAGCGAGAGCGAAACGCGCTCGCGGTCCATGTCGACGTCGAGCACCTCGACGGTGACCTCCTGGCCAACCTCGACAACCTCTGACGGGTGAT
>JAHEXM010000227.1 GCA_023252115.1 Micrococcales bacterium
CAAGGCGCCATGTGAATCAGGGTAGTCACTCGACTTGCGCAAATAGCGGTGGCTCCAGTGGCGGCGATTGCTCGCTGGTGATCCGCCTTCCGGTTGGGCTTCGCCAGACACAGGTGCCGTCCGCGTGAGATTCGGTGATTTGCCATTTGCCGTGGGTTTTTAGTCGGTGGTGTCTTCGGCACAATGACCCGAGGTTGTCGGGATCCGTCCGGCCGTTTTGTTCCCATGGTTGGGCGTGGTCGATGTCATTGCGATGGGCGGGTTGGTTACATCCAGGAAACCGGCAAACACCGTCTCGTGCGCAGATGTAGTCACGCAGCGCGGCGTTGGGGACATAGCGGGTCCGACCAAGTTCGAGCAGGTGACCAGTGGTTGGTTCAGTGATCCAACGCTGCCATTTCGCGTCTTTCGCTAACGCACGAGCCAGTTCGGCTGGGATTGGCCCGTGCCCGCGCAGTTCGCCGGGCTCATTATCGAGTCCGAGCAGCGTGGCCAGGTCAATGACGACGTTGACCTGGCTGCCCGTTTCAGAACACGTAGTTGCGGTACCCGGAGTTCGAGTGAAGTAATCCATGAACGCGTCGGCCCGGTAAGCATCGATGCCGTCAATCTCAGCTGAACCCGAGTCACCATCGATGGCCTGATCGACCTTCCTCGCGTGCCGCGCTTGCTGATCCAGCCGAGAAAAGATGCTCATCGCTTGAGCTGCCGGAAGGTAAGCATCCAGAAACGCCATTCCATAGGAAGCCGGAACCAACCGCACAAAACGCTGCCTCACCTCCTGGGTGCAACGCTTCTTCTGGAATTCCGGTGCAACCTTGGCAACCGCGCGTCTTACCGATCGGCGCGCATCCGCCGGCGTTTGAGTACCAGCCCGCGGCAACACCGCGCCCTCTACCTGCGCGATCTGCTCGTTGCTCAGACCAGCTACCTCGTCAACCAACGCCTTCGCGACAGCCTCAGAAATAACGCCAGCTTTCAAGCGCTCGAGAGTCGCCGGACAGCGATCAACCAGATCACGCGATCTGGCCATCAGCGACTGCGCTGCGTGTGCCGAAATGTGAAGGGTCGTCATCACCTCTTCACGACCAGGATTCAACAAATCAACACCATCGAACTTGCCTAACGACTCAACCCGAGACATCGCGGCAACAACCGCCGCCTCCTGCGCCGCAACCACCGACTTGATTCGCGCCAACGCCGCCAAACAATCAGCCCGATAACTCATCGGCAACTCAACCGGATCCAAACGCATCAACCCATCGAGCACAAAGCCACTCGGCGGCGCAGAGAGCAACTCATCAAGCGCCGCACGAGCTAGCGAGTACTGCTGGGGTGTTTTCGAACATGTGTTCGATTCTACTTCATGACGCACCGCGCCGATCACATATCCACCAACGACAATTCAAGATCTTTCAAAAACATTTGCGAGTTCGATGCATTCAGGACTCGCGCACTAACAGCACTTAGGCCGCAAGAAACGAAACCGTGGCAGCCCCCAGCCCGATCACCACAATGACAACCCGCAACAAAACTGGGGGCAGTCGCTTGGCCGCGTTTCCACCCACTGCTCCCCCGGCCAAACTGCCCACAGCCAAAACCACCGCAGGTTTCAGTTCGACGAATCCGGCGAGCGCAAAAGTTACTCCGGCCGCAGTATTGGCGGCCGACGCGATCACGTTCTTCACCGCGTTAGCTCGATGCATATCGCCGTCGCCGAGCGAACCGAGTGCCGCAAGGTAGGCCACACCCTGGCCTGCGCCGAAATACCCGCCATAGATTCCGACGCCGAACACAGCCGGCGTGATAGCCGCGTCAGAACGACGTTTCGCGAGAGCCTTTGTCAGCAGCGGCTGGACCACGATGACTACACACGCCCCCAAAATCAACCACGGAACCAACTCGGTGAATACCTTCGCTGGCAGCAACACCACCAACAACGCACCGACAACTCCCCCACACGAAGTTGCGATACCCCAAATGATCAGCTCACGCCGACGGCCGACCAGTTGTTTGCGATACGCCAAAGCCCCCGAGATGGAACCAGGCACTAGTCCCAGCGAGTTGGTTCCGTTAGCGATAACAGGCGGAATACCCAACCCGACAAGGATCGGGTAACTCAACAATGTGCCGGAACTGACTGCAGCGTTTAAGACTCCGGCACCGGCGCCAGCTAACAGGATCAGCAGATACGAGCCCGGAGTCACCGAATGCTGCTCATCAACGTGGAGCTCGGGCCGACCAGCGTCCGCCGTATCGATCGACGACCAACGGAATCCCGAAAGTCTCCGACAACAACGGCGGCGTCAAAACTTCGGCAACCGGACCACTGGCGACCACACCACCAGACTTGAGCAGCAACGCATGCGTGATGCCGATTGGAATCTCTTCAACATGATGGGTAACGAGCACCAAAGTCGGCGCGAACGGATCGTCCGATATCTCGCTAATTCGAGCGAGCAAGTCTTCGCGGCCAGCAAGGTCCATCCCCGCGGCCGGTTCGTCAAGCAACAGCAACTCAGGATCAGGCATGAGCGCACGGGCAATCTGCACACGCTTTCGTTCGCCTTCCGACAACGTCCCGAATCGCCGATCAGCCAAGTGATCAGCGCCTAGCAACTTGAGTAGCTGCATCGCCCGATCGGTATCGGTGTTGTCGTACTCCTCTGTCCACCGTCCGAGCACTGCCCAACCCGCTGTCATCACGACATCCAGGGCTCGCTCCGAGTCAGGCACTAGGGCGGCCAGCGCGGCGCTAGCCAAACCAATGCGCGGCCGCAGTTCAAAGACATCGACCTTGCCGAGCTGGCCACCAAGGATCGTGGCCTTCCCTGAAGTCGGGTGAATCAACGTGGCGCAAATCTGCAGCGTGGTCGTCTTGCCTGCCCCATTTGGGCCCAGGACCACCCAACGTTGCCCGGGTTCGACGGTCCAGTTGATGAATCGCACGATGTCGGTATCACTGCGCCGAACGGTCACATCCTCGAGCGCAATGCACGGCTGCGAAGTCACGTAACCGACCATACCGGCGTAACCTGGCGCGCATGGTTGAGCGCAACACCTGGATTACAGGTTCTGCTCGGGCCTTGGCCCTGGTGGCGGAGCCGATTCCGCGTGCCGGGGTCCTGGCGGCATGGTGCAACTCGTGGCTGGCAGGCGAGTCCGCCGGGGATGACGTCATCGACGCCGTCGCTGCGTTCGGGACTCAGATCATCGTCGATACGGACGGAGACTCGTCGCCACTCATCGTCGGACTTTCTGAATTACGCCGCCGGGGCGTCAGCGGACTTCGCCTAGTCCTTCCAGTGCCTGGCGACGCCGCAGGCCTGCCCGGGCCGATGCCTTTCAACACCGCAGCAGTAGCCGCTGGCCAGGCAGTCATGGACGATGAAGCCGGCCTGGGGCTGGTGCCCGATATCGACGACGCCAGCACAACATGGACTATCCACTCGACCACTCCGCAATTCCGGCAGGCTCCCCCGCTTCGCCCGGAGGAGGCCGCCGCGGCCATCCGGGAGGCCCTTCAACGCGCAACTGCCGAGCTGACCCACTTGGACGTCGGCCACGATCCGGTCGAGCTATCCGATCGGCTACGGGCGCTCGAAACCGACCTCAAGTCCCTTTCGCTGCCGCTGTCGATGACGCCTCAGGCGATCCATACGGCCCACACCGCGGCGCGAGTATTGGGAATCTTGGCGATAGCCCATGACGATGATGGCGCGACTGTCACCACTGGACAGGCCGCACAACGCGCCGAAGTGATGGCAGATTTGGCCGCCACGGCACGACATGCACTCGCTGCAGCGTGCAGCACCAGGTAGCGTTCGAACCGATGTCAGACACATTGCTCGTCACCGTCTCGGGACCAGATCGGCCCGGTGTTACAGCTGCGCTCTTCGCAGCACTTGCGCCGATGGAACTGCCAGTGCTCGACGTGGAACAAGTCGTGATTCGCGGACGACTCGTGCTCGGTGTGCTGCTGGCGACTGACGACACCGATGACACCGACCTTGAGGCAGCGGCCAACCTGCTGCATTCAGTTGCTGACGACCTCGGCCTGGAATGCAGTGTCGAACCAGGGGCCAACGAGGACGATCCGCGACGACGAGGGCGAGTCATCGTCACGGTTCTGGC
>JAHEXM010000228.1 GCA_023252115.1 Micrococcales bacterium
AACGCCCTGGGCTTGGTCAACGTTGACGCGATTGCTGCTGCATCGCCGCGGGTCGAGACGATCATCTTCGGACCAGCAGACTTCATGGCAAGTATCAACATGAAGTCACTGGTCGTTGGCGAACAACCTCCGGGTTACACCGAAGGCGATGCGTATCACTACATCCTGATGCGAATTCTGATGGCGGCCCGCGCCTACGACAAACAAGCCATCGATGGCCCATATTTGCAAATCAAAGATGTTGACGGTTACCGACGAGTTGCTGAGCGTTCAGCAGCACTGGGCTTTGATGGAAAATGGGTACTGCATCCCGGTCAGGTCGATGTTGCAAACGAGGTGTACTCGCCGCGTCAGGACGACTACGACCACGCCGAACTCATCCTTGATGCCTACGCGTACTACACATCAGCGGCTGGCGGTGCGAAGGGTGCAGTGATGCTGGGCGACGAAATGATTGATGAAGCATCGGCAAAAATGGCGTTGGTCATTGCCGGTAAAGGTCGCGCTGGTGGCATGAAGAGAACGAAGGCATTTTCACCTCCCGAAGGATAGAAGCTTTGGCGCGACCGCGCCCGACCATGGCAAGCTCACTATGTGAGTGATTGGCGGACGTGGCGCACTGATTGGCGCCAAGTCATGCGTCGCATCTGGACGTTTTGCTGGAGTCGACTTCGTCGATGCCCGCTGACGCTGACGTATTCCGCAATCTTGATATGCACAGGGGTCGCCAGTTGGTTCATCGATCACCGGATCCACAAAGCGCAGAATTTTGTTTCGACCGACGTGCGAAACCTTGAGCGTCACCCTGTGGTTTCGCTCTTGGGTAGCGCACTCTTCAATGACGGCAACAGCATTTTCATGTTTGTCGTCTTGATCGTTTCAATGTGCACACTTGAGTTGTGGCTCGGATGGCTCCGGGCTCTCGGAGACTTCCTCGTGGGACACATCGGCGCAACCCTTCTCACGTATTGCGTGATCACCTTTGGATTGACGCGAGGTTGGTACAACATCGGTGTCCTCTGGGCCCCAGACTTTGGAATCAGCTATGGGGTTATTTGCATGTTGGCGACACTCGTGGCCCGCCCGCCGACGGCTCAAGGCAAGTGGTTAATGTTCGCCGGGGCAGTCGGGTTCTGGCTACTACAAGCGCCGTTCGACATTCCGCACAACTTCACCGCAGTGGGTCACACGTTTGCCTTGCTTATCGGTTTATCAATTGCCGGCTTGATCCTGCTGAGGCGCCGCCAAATCGGACCTACCGAAGCTCCAACGCAGCCCGCGCGAGATACTTGGGCCAAATAGGTCGCTGTCTATTAGGGAGTCACACAGATGGGACGCCTCGCGCAAACCGAGGGACTGACAGACATTCAGCAGGAAATTCTGAACGCTGTCCATGACTTTACCGAGAAAGAGATTATTCCGAACGCTCAAGCGCTTGAGCATGCTGACGAGTACCCGACCGAAATTGTCGAAGGGCTCAAGGAAATGGGCATCTTCGGCATCATGATTCCCGAGGAGTACGGCGGCCTTGGTGAATCTCTTTTGACCTATGCACTGTGTGTCGAGGAAATTGCACGGGGCTGGATGAGTGTGAGTGGTGTAGTGAACACCCACTTCATTGTTGCCTGGATGATCATGCAACACGGAACCGAGGAACAGAAGCAGCACTTCCTGCCACGCATGGCCACTGGCGAAATCCGCGGTTCGTTCTCGATGTCCGAACCTGGTTGCGGCTCAGACGTTTCGGCCATCACGTCAAAGGGTGTTCGCGACGGGGACGACTGGGTACTCAACGGTCAGAAGATGTGGCTGACAAACGGTGGCTCGTCATCACTGACTGCGGTACTTGTTCGTACTGACGCCGAAGCTGAAGACGGCTCGAGTGTTTACAAGAAGATGTCGACCTTCCTGATCGAAAAGCCACCTGGTTTCGGTGAGGTTCTGCCGGGACTCACCATTCCCGGAAAGATCGACAAGATGGGTTACAAGGGCGTCGACACCACTGAACTCGTGATGGAGAACTTCAAGCTCCCGGACGACGCTCTGCTCGGTGGCTCACCGGGCCGCGGCTTCTATCAAATGATGGATGGTGTCGAAGTTGGTCGAGTGAACGTGGCGGCGCGGGCTTGTGGCCTGGCAACGCGAGCATTCGAGTTGGGCATCGACTATGCGCAGCAGCGCGTGACCTTCGGTAAGCCGATCATCGAGCACCAGGCTGTTGCATTCCGGCTTGCAGACATGGCCACCAAAGTTGAGGCAGCACATCAGATGATGGTGCGGGCAGCGCGAACAAAGGACTCAGGTGCGCGCAACGACCTTGAAGCGGGAATGGCGAAGTACCTGGCCAGCGAATACTGCAAAGAGGTAGTGGAGGATTCGTTCCGGATCCACGGTGGATACGGGTACTCGAAGGAATACGAAATTGAGCGGCTGTATCGCGAAGCGCCAATGCTGATGATAGGTGAGGGCACCGCAGACATTCAGAAGATGATTATCGCTCGCCGACTGCTTGAGGACTACAAGATTCGCGCGTAGTTCGTGATCATGCGACCCTGCTAATACTGACGTATGGTTGGGGTCCCCCACGAAGGCGTGCGTATGAAGATTCGATCGGTTGTGGCTGCTAGTTGTGCCGCAGGTCTGTCAGGTGCAGTGGGCCTTGCTGCTCTGCCCGCTCCGCCAGCCCAGGCGTTCGGCACCTATACGAATCTGTTTGGTCAGCACGCCGAACACGAAATGATCACCCGGACATTGGGTCGCGACGCTTCAGACGGCAGAGGTTTTGCAATCTCACGTTTCCAGCCAGCAACCCTCGACAAACTTGCCGGAGCTACCGGCAGCTTGGGTGCTGTTGGTGCGCCGGACAACCCGGTTGATTCGAGCTCGATTCCGGTGGTGGGTTTGGGGCCGGCGGCGAAACATTGCGACGATGCCGACTACCTGGCGGTTGCCGGTTACCCGCGCTCCAGGGCGCAGGCAGACAAGGCGCTCGACAGTTGTATTCACCTTTACGCGCTGCAGCTTGATCGAGCAGTTGTGGCAGCCGGCAAGTTGGTCGACTCGCATAACCAGTTGGATGTTCGTCAGACGGATATTCGTGGCTGCGTTTTTGGCTGGAAACCGCGCCCACGTCAGCCTGCTAGATGCGAAGTCCTCAACGGCCTGGGTCGAGCGCTGCATTTGGCCGAGGACTTCTGGTCTCATTCGAACTGGGGCGACGAAGCGGGAGCGGGTGCAATTAGCACAACCAATCCGCCGGGTCTGGCCCGAACAACCGTTCCCGATTTCTTCCATTTTCCAAATACCGCCCACTACAAGATTCCGTTGAACCTCAGCACCGGTTGCGATGACAGTGTTCCGTTGCACGGCCCGAGCCGGTGCAGAGGGCGTGTGGGTCACTCGGTCCTCGCGAAAGACAACGGAACGATCGACCCGAACTCAGGCATTGCCAGTGACCCCACTACCTACGTCCGCTCGAGTGTCGGCACCAATTTTCAGAGAGCCGTCACCGGCGCTCGAAAGCAAGCTCGGTGGACGTGGCGCGACCTCGCACAGCAAATCAAGAAGGAATACGGGCAAATGCGCGGTGCCAAGATTGTGCGCGCCATAGTCAAAGATGCACCGTGGTCTGGGTGTAAGCGGGTAGGCGGATCTTCGCGAAAGGCGCTGAAAGCTCCGGCTGCATCAAGCAGAGGTGTACGCGAAACAAAAGTGCAACTCGTGAACCGCACGGGTGTCAATCTGCGCTGCCAATTGGCGCTTTTGGATACTGGTGAATGGAATACGGGGGTTGCTACGACCATAGCTCCGGGTGGAAGCGCTCATTGGCAGTCAGTCAGCATTCTCGGCACCGGCACTGCAGGTTCGGTCGTGTTTCGGTTCGCGGGCGGACCCGGAAAAATTAGTTGGACGAATCCGCTTTTTGGATCGAATGTAAGTCAGTGCGAGGTGCCGAAACCATTTGTATGCCGGCAGACTGGCGGGAGCGGGCATAAAGCCACGGTGAGGATGGAGATCGTTCGGGGCTGAAGGTGCGTGAGCGCAAATTCAGACGAAGTCGCCAATCTCGAGGGTTCGGGTCATTCGTGCAAACCGTGAAGTTGTCCCCGGCCACAAAGTGACGACGCGACCTT
>JAHEXM010000008.1:0-12980 GCA_023252115.1 Micrococcales bacterium
GAAGGGGGTTCGGGTGGTGGCATCATCGTCGGCACCGGAACACCAGAAGACATTGCGGTCATCAAGGAGAGCCACACCGGTGCATATCTGGCGGACATGCTCGGCACCAAAAAGAGTGTGAAGAAAAAGACTTCGACCAAGAGGAGGCCGACATGACCGAGACAACCGAAGACATCGTCAAGTCCGACATGACCAGGCGCAAGTTGCTTGCCGCGGGCGGAATAGCAGCAGTGGGATTGACTGCCGCCGCCTGTAGCAGCGGATCGACATCGACCCCAACCGCGACATCCAGCGACCCCCTTGTCACTACGCCCCCAACTGGGGGCGGCAGTGGTGGAGGCAGCGTGGTCACGAGCGTGGCAAAGGTCCCCGTCGGCGGGGCCGAGATCACGAGCGCGGATGACAAAAGCTATGTGGTCTCGCAACAGACAGCCGGAAACGTGGCTTGTTACAGCGCCGTTTGCCCCCATCAGGGTTGCCTAGTCAACCAAATTCAGGGCAATGAAGCTGTCTGCCCATGCCACGGCAGCCGCTTCAATGTCTTCTCGGGTGACGTGGAGCAGGGTCCAGCACAAACTGGATTGACCAAAGTCAACGTCAAGGTTTCCGGCGGCAACGTCGTTCTCGGCTAGTCAGCAAGATGCGGGTGACCTGCTAGATCAATCGGGCGGCAACGGCGACTAACCGGTGAACCGCCTGAGCAATCATCTGACCGCGAATCGAATACCCCTGGGAGTTCAGGTGAACTCGGTCGCCCGCGAGGTAGTAGCGGTGATGGGCAATGAAACGGGCCCAGTCCACCACCGAGAGGTTCGGGTATCGCTTCGTTGAGCGGGCCAGCGCGGTGTTGACCTTGTCGTAGCCACCTGGTCGAACGACATTGACCCACACGACCTTGCGGTCCTTGCCCGCGAGCCGCATCACTCGGCGAACGTAGGACTTCATGGCCGATGCACTCGGACCGTCATTCGTTCCCAGGGCTACTACCCAGATGGAATACCTGCGCGCACTAGCGGTCCGGAGTTTCGAAATGCCTTCGTTGGTAAAGCGCCCCACCCGCGCGTCGATGCCGATTCTTCGAGCACTGGAATGCAAGTGAAACTTGAGCGACTGCTGAGAACCGACTGTCAGCGAGTCGCCCACAACGAACACACTTTGGCGAAAAGCAGGACGAATCACGACTTCAGAGGCTTGGGCTTGGGGAGTCGTTACCGTGAATCCGGCAACAAGTATTGCTGCTGATGCACTAAGTGCGACCGATTTGATACGTCGCACCGACATAGCAAAACCCCCAACTGCTGGAATGGGGGAAGTGCCCCAAGCGTAGCCGTTTGAGGTCCCTCGTTCGTCAAATAGGCTGTGGGCGTGTCCGTCCCAGCGAATTACCGACCCGCCGCTGGCACGGTCCCGACGGGTCCCGGGGTCTACCGGTTTCGTGATGAACAGGGACGTGTCGTGTATGTGGGCAAGGCCCGGAATCTGCGGAATCGCCTGGCAAGTTACTTCTCGGATATCAACGGCATGAACAACCGCACTGCGACGATGGTGACTACGGCGACCAGTGTCGACTGGGTCACGGTGTCGAACGAAGTCGAAGCCCTGCAGCTTGAGTACTTGTGGATCAAGGAATACGAGCCCCGTTTCAATATTCGATATCGCGACGACAAGTCGTACCCGTTCTTGGCCGTGACCCTCAACGAGGAATTTCCGCGGGCGATGGTCGTCCGTGAGGCAAAGAAGAAAGGCGTGCGCTATTTCGGCCCGTACGCGCATGCATGGGCGATTCGCGACACGGTCGATCAGTTGCTGAGGGTATTTCCGATGCGGACATGTTCGAACGGTGTTTTCAAACGGCATCACCGGATGGGACGTCCGTGTCTGCTCGGCGATATCGGTAAATGCGTTGCACCGTGTATCGGACGCGTGACCGAACAAGAACACCGAGCGATCGTCGACGACTTGTGTGATTTCCTCGGCGGCAATACCGACCGATTCATTCGAGAGATTGAACTCGAAATGAAACAGGCGTCAAAGGATCAGGATTACGAGAGTGCGGCTCGACTCCGCGATGACCTGGGAGCCCTGCGTCGGGCGCTGGAACGAACCGCGATCGTGCTGCCCGAAGGCACGGATGCCGACGTCATCGGGCTCGCGGACGACGAACTCGAAGCTGCCGTTCAAATCTTTCACGTGCGTGGCGGCCGCGTCACTGGACAACGTGGATTCGTTGTTGAGCGCGTGGAAGAAGTCGGTGCCGACGTCCTGGTCGAGCAACTGATGAGTCAACTCTATGGCGACGGGCAGAATGTGCCTCGCGAAGTCATCGTTCCGACTCAACCCAGTCATGCTGACGTGGTATCCCAATGGCTGACGGATCTTCGTGGGTCGCGCGTGCGAATCAATGTTCCAGCACGCGGGACGAAGAAGGACCTGCTGGCTACGGTCGCGCGAAATGCAGAGCAAGCATTGGTGCTGCACAAGTTGAAGCGCGCCGGAGATTTGACTGCGCGCAGTAAGGCGCTGCAAGAGATTCAAGCCGGACTCGACCTCGATGCTGCACCCTTGCGGATCGAGTGCATCGATATTTCCAGTCATCACGGTACGGATGTCGTGGCTTCAGTCGTTGTCTTCGAAGATGGGTTGGCCAAGAAGTCCGATTACCGGCGAATGGCACTTGCTGATCACACCGACGACGTCGCTGCGATGGGTCAAGCAGTCTCACGTCATTTCAAACCGTTACAAGACGAGGTGCCGCTCGACGAACGAACTCGATATCGGCCGGGGCTACTCGTTGTCGATGGCGGTGCACCTCAAGTCAACGCCGCCGCCGCAGCTTTGCGAGATCTCGGCCTTTCAGGTATTCCGGTCTGCGGTTTGGCAAAGCGCCTTGAAGAGGTCTGGTTGCCTGGCGAGCGTGATCCGGTGATCCTTCCCCGACACAGTGATGGGCTCTATCTACTTCAGCGAATCCGCGACGAGGCACATCGATTTGCCATTACCTATCACCGCAAAAAGCGGGCATCACGGGCAGCTGGTTCCGAACTCGACGAGATCCCAGGACTCGGCCCGAGTCGGCGTAAAGCGCTACTCAAACAATTCGGGTCTGTGCGCGCACTGCGCGTGGCAAGCGTCGATGAGGTGACGGCGGTGGCTGGCATCGGGCCGAACTTGGCCGCAATCATTGTGGATTTCTTTAATAAACGTCCGCCACCTGGTGGTCTCAACCTGACGACGGGCGAGATTCTCGACCACACTGATCAGTTATGAGCCTGACCGGAATCGACTTGGTGCTGGTCACCGGTATGTCAGGGGCTGGCCGATCCACCGCGGCCCGCGCACTCGAAGACCACGGGTGGTTCGTGGTTGACAACCTGCCACCGGGATTGCTGCGGCCCACTCTTGAAGCTCTTGCTCATCCGGGCGAAGTGACGCGTGTTGCCGTTGTCATTGATGTGCGGGGTGGTCGACTCTTCGCCGGGTTGCCCGACGAGATTCAGACGCTGCGCACTGAGGGAGTTCAGGTCAGGGTTCTGTTCCTCGAAGCGTCCGACGAAGTGCTGGTGCGGCGCTTCGAATCCAATCGGCGGCCACACCCGTTGCAAGGTGCGGGGCGGGTCCTTGACGGACTGCAAAGTGAGCGAGTGATGCTGGCGGATATGCGTGGCTCTGCTGACCTCGTCATCGAGACATCAGCCCTCAACGTCCACGAACTGCGACGCAAACTTGAAGCTGCGTTTCACACAGACGACCGGGTCGCCTTGCGCGCAACGGTGATGTCGTTTGGATTCAAATATGGAATTCCCGTCGATGCAGACTTGGTTGCTGACATGCGGTTCTTGCCGAATCCCTATTGGATTCCCGAATTGCGCGAACACACCGGGCTCGATGCCGATGTGAACGACTTTGTCACCGCACTCCCAGAGGCGCGCGAATTTCTTGATCGGTACGCCGAGTTGGTCGACATGGTTGCCGATGGCTACCTGCGCGAAGGCAAGCGATACGTAACAGTTGCTATCGGCTGTACTGGTGGCAAACACCGCAGTGTTGCGATGGCAGAAAACCTGTCGGTTCGGCTCGTCAAGTCAGGCGTTGAAACTCTCGTTGTGCATCGCGACCTCGGTCGGGAGTAACGGTGGCCGAAATCGGACGTCCTGTTCCGGGTCATCACGGTCCGCGAGTTGTCGCACTAGGTGGCGGACATGGGCTCTCGACATCGCTTCGAGCACTGCGCCGCGTCACCGATGATGTGACCGCAGTGGTCGGTGTGGCTGATGACGGTGGCTCCAGTGGTCGACTGCGCAAAGAGTTTGGTGTCGTTCCACCTGGTGACCTTCGAATGGCTCTCGCGGCGTTGTGTGGTGACGACGCCTGGGGACGCACTTGGTCGCGGGTGATGCAGCATCGTTTCTCGGGTGATGGCGAACTTGCTGGCCATGCCACCGGCAACTTGCTGATCTCAACGCTGTGGGACGAGACGGGCAGCATTGTTGAGGGGCTTGACTGGGTAGCTGCATTGTTGGGGGCACACGGGCGAGTGTTGCCAGTAGCCACGATTCCGTTGAATATTGTCGCGCAAGTTCAGGGACTTGATCCCGCGCATCCCGATGTGATCACTGAAGTCCGCGGTCAGGCTGCGGTTGCTCATACACCGGGCAATGTCATTGATATTGCTATTGAGCCCGAGGAACCGCAGGCGTGTGCAGAAGCCGTGGATGCCTTGCGTGCGGCGCAAGTAGTGGTTCTGGGCCCCGGCAGTTGGTACACCAGCGTGATGCCGCATTTGCTTGTGCCCGGGGTGCGCATAGCAGTCGAGAGTTCGGATGCGAAGCGGCTCTTGGTCTTGAATCTGGATGCCGAGCCGGGCGAGACAGGCGGCTTCAAAGCTCACACGTATCTGAATGTGTTGGCGCAACGTTTTCCGGACTTGCGCCTTGACTGGGTGCTGGCTGACGAGCGGCACGTTGATGACGTTGATCAACTTCGGCAGGGCTGCGCCTCAGTTGGGGCTGAACTTGTTCTCGATCGGATGTCGGCCGGAGCACCGGGAAGCGAATCGTGGAGCCGGCACGACCCCGACCTGCTCGCCGCTGCGTTCTCGGCTTTGCTCGTTTCCCGGTCTTAGTCCACGATTTTTGGGCAGGCAAAAAAATAGTTCGTGAGTTTTTGTATGCGCGACACGCCGACATGGCACTATCGGCACATGGCAATGACTTCAGCGGTAAAAGATGAACTCAGCCGTTACGAGGTATCCAAGCCATGCTGCCGCAAGTCCGAGGTTTCCTCGATGCTGCGGTTTGCGGGGGGCTTGCACCTGGTGAGTGGCAAGATCGTTATTGAAGCGGAACTCGACACCGGTTCGGCTGCGCGGCGACTTCGCAAGGACATTCACGAAGTATTTGGCCATCCAGCTGACCTGGCGGTAGTGCACCCAGGCGGATTGCGCAAAGGCAATCGGTATTTGGTTCGGGTTGTCGATGGGGGCGAGAACCTCGCTCGACAGACCGGACTCGTGGACGGCTCAGGTCGCCCAGTTCGAGGATTGCCTCCCCAAGTCGTATCGGGCGGAATCTGTGACGTTGAAGCCGCGTGGCGCGGCGCCTTCTTGGCGCATGGTTCGCTCACTGAACCTGGCCGCTCGTCGTCGCTGGAGGTCACCTGCCCAGGCCCAGAGGCAGCGCTTGCGTTAGTTGGCGCAGCTCGCCGCTTGAGCCTGGCTGCCAAATCGCGAGAAGTTCGGGGCGTCGACCGCGTTGTCATGCGCGACGGCGACGCAATAAGCGCCTTGCTGACGCGACTTGGTGCCCATGAGTCCGTCATGGCCTGGGAAGAGCGGCGGATGCGCCGCGAAGTTCGGGCCACGGCTCATCGCCTGGCCAACTTTGACGATGCGAATCTTCGCCGCTCGGCTCGGGCGGCCGTGGCCGCCGGGGCTCGTGTCGATCGCGCGCTTCAGATTCTTGGCGAAGACGTGCCCGATCACCTAAGCCAGGCCGGACGGCTGCGAGTCGATCACAAGCAGGCAAGCTTGGAGGAGCTTGGCGCTCTTGCCGAGCCGCCGATGACCAAAGACGCCATCGCTGGTCGTATTCGTCGCCTGTTAGCAATGGCCGATAAGCGGGCCCGCGACACTGGCATCCCCGATACCGAGGCTGCCCTCACCCCCGACATGCTGGCACCGTAACCGCCACTAGGCTCAAGTGCCATTACTGCCGGATATTTCAACTGGAGCAATGCGTGACCACCAAGGTAGGAATTAACGGCTTCGGCCGCATCGGACGTAACTTCTTTCGCTCGGCGATAGTTCGCGGAGTCGATATCGACATCGTGGCGGTCAATGACTTGACCGACACTGCGACGCTGGCGCACTTGCTCAAGTACGACAGCATCTTGGGCAAGCTCGATGCCGAGGTCTCACACACCGAAACTGGCGTCGTCGTTAACGGCAAAGAGATCGAGGTTCTTGCCGAGCGTGACCCAAACGATCTCGACTGGGACAAGTACGGCGTCGACATCGTGGTCGAGTCGACGGGATTCTTTACCAAGGCAGACAAGGCGAAGGCGCACTTGTCAGGCAAGGTCAAGAAGGTCATCATCTCGGCTCCGGCTTCGGATGAGGACATCACCATCGTCCTGGGCGTCAACGAGGACAAGTACAACCCCGAAACCGATGATGTGATCTCGAACGCGTCCTGCACTACCAACTGCCTTGCTCCCATGGCAAAGGTTCTGAATGACACCTTTGGTATCGAACAGGGCTTAATGACGACGATCCACGCCTACACCGGCGATCAGCGTTTGCACGATGCACCGCATAGCGATCTTCGGCGCGCACGCGCTGCGGCGTTGAACTTGATCCCGACCTCGACAGGTGCGGCGAAAGCCATCGGCCTGGTGCTCCCAGAACTCAAGGGTCGACTTGACGGGTACGCGATTCGGGTGCCAATCCCGACAGGTTCGGCGACCGACTTGACGGTGAACCTCAAGCAAAAGGCTTCAGCCGAAGACATTAATGCGGCAATGAAGGAAGCTGCCGACGGTGCGCTCAAGGGCATTTTGGAGTACTCCTAAGCACCCTTGGTGTCAGCCGACATCGTCACTGACCCGGCATCGTGCATCTTCGACGCACCGATCACCAAGGTCAGTGGCGACATGGCCAAGGTCTTGGGCTGGTACGACAACGAGTGGGGTTACTCAAACCGGTTGGTAGACCTCGTTACGTATGTCGGTGCGCGTTTGTGAGTCGACTGGTTGGGCTTGATGACCTTGACGTTGCAGGTCGAACGGTTCTGCTGCGCTCCGATCTGAATGTTCCGTTGGACGGAACGACAATCACCGACGACGGGCGCATCAAAGGCGCACTTCCGACAATCCGCGTATTACGAGAGCGCGGTGCGCGAGTAGTCATCCTTGCCCATCTTGGTCGCCCTGGCGGACGACCCAACCCGGATTTGTCATTGGCCCCAGTTGGAGTTCGACTTGGCGAACTGCTCAACATTCCGGTCGCGGTCGCACAAGACGTAGTTGGGCCATCAGCTCACGCTGTCGTTGCCGGCATGCAAGACGGCGACGTGGCATTGCTCGAGAACGTCCGATTCGATGCCCGCGAAACAAGCAAAGATCGTGATGAACGGCATGCGCTGGCCGAGGAATTTGCCGCTCTTGGTGATTGCTACGTGGGCGATGGTTTCGGGGTGGTGCATCGCGACCAAGCGAGCGTGACGGAACTGCCAGCGTTGCTGCCACACGCGGCCGGACTTCTGGTCGAGCGAGAAACCGCAGTCTTCGATTCGCTGCTATCGGAACCAGCCCGTCCTTACACCGTTGTTCTTGGCGGCTCCAAAGTTTCGGACAAACTAGGAGTAATCAAGAACCTGTTGGGCCGCGTTGATCGCCTCCTGATCGGAGGCGGCATGTGTTTCACGTTTCTTGCTGCGCAAGGACACAAGATCGGCGGATCGCTGTTTGAGGCTGATCAGGTTGAAAATGTGCGTGGATTCATTCAGCAGGCAGCCGAGGGAAACGTTGAGTTGGTGCTGCCCGTGGACGTCGTGATCGCGCAGGAAGTCTCCGAAGAGTCCGCATCTCGGGTGGTCGGAGTCGGGGATGGCATCCCGGATGGGTGGATGGGACTTGATATTGGTCCGGAATCCGCTGCTGCGTTCAGTCGTTTGGTTGAGACATCGCACACCGTTGTGTGGAACGGTCCCATGGGAGTGTTCGAGGTAGCCCAATTCGCTGCCGGAACGAAAGCGGTAGCGGAGGCGATGACGCGAGTGGATGGCACATCAGTGGTTGGCGGCGGAGACTCCGCAGCAGCCGTGCGACTCCTCGGCATCGACGAAGGCGCTATCAGTCACATCTCGACCGGCGGTGGCGCCAGCCTGGAGTTCCTTGAGGGTCGCACGTTGCCTGGTCTCGATGTCCTGAGGAGGACCGAAGCATGAGTGACCCCGCCCGTCGGCCGCTAATGGCAGGCAACTGGAAAATGAACCTCAATCACCTTGAAGCGATTGCCTTGGTTCAGAAGTTGGCCTTCTCGCTCACGAGCGATGATTTTGAAGCGTGTGATGTGGCGGTGTTGCCGCCATTCACCGACATTCGTTCAGTTCAGACTTTGATCGATGCAGACAAGCTCAAAATCACGTACGGATCCCAAGACATCTCGGCTCACGATTCCGGCGCGTACTGCGGCGAAATTAGCGGTGCCATGCTGGCCAAACTGGGATGTACCTTCGCCACCGTGGGTCACAGTGAGCGACGTCAGTATCACAATGAAACAGATGCTCAAGCTAACGCAAAGGTTGAGGCAGCGTTTCGCAACAACCTGACACCGATCTTGTGTATTGGTGAAGGTCTCGACATCCGCAAAGAAGGGGGGCAGGTCGCTTTCACGCTGTCACAGCTCGAAGGTGGACTTGCCGGTCTGCCCGCCGACAAAGCGCGCTCGATCGTGTTGGCCTATGAGCCCGTTTGGGCAATCGGCACCGGCGAGGTGGCGACTCCCGAAGATGCCCAGGAAGTGTGCGGTGCGATTCGTAAGCGGATGGCGGAGCTATATGACGCCGAGCTCGCCAATGGCGTGCGGGTGCTGTATGGCGGCTCAGTCAAATCTGACAATGTGGCCGGGCTGATGGCGATGCCCGACATTGATGGCGGACTAGTTGGCGGTGCCAGCCTGGACCCAGATGAGTTTGTTGCATTGGTGCGCTTCCGGCTGCATGACGCCTCTTGAGGGTGAATCAAGACGCAATGCGTGATCGAATGGCCCAATCGGTATTCTTTCAGTGCGCACCAGCGCCGATAACCCAAGTAAGCCCGCACGGAGCAGGAGCCTGACGTGGCCATCGCACTCGAGATTGTCCTAGTGATTAGCAGCTTGCTGCTGATTGTTTTGGTGTTGTTGCACAAGGGCAAGGGCGGTGGATTGTCGGACATGTTCGGTGGGGGTGTAACCACTTCAGTGGGCGGATCCAGCGTGGCGGAGCGGAATCTGGACCGAATCACTGTTGCAATTGGACTCATCTGGGCGGCCTGCATTATTGGGCTCGGGCTCATCGTGAAGAACGGTTAGGAGTTCGATAATGGCTGGTGGCGGTAGCGCAATCCGAGGTAGCCGAGTGGGCGCAGGCCCGATGGGTGAAGCTGAGCGTGGCGAAGCCGCTCCGCGAGTGCTGATTTCGTTCTGGTGTGCAAATGGCCACGAATCAGAGCCGAGCTTCGCGGTAGACGTGACCCCACCCGAAGAGTGGGACTGCCCACGATGTGGATGGCCGGCTGGACGCGACGCCGATAACCCGCCAGCACCGCCGAAGATCGAGCCGTATAAGACTCATCTGGCTTACGTGAAAGAACGGCGCTCCGATGGTGATGGTGGCTCGATTCTTGACGAAGCACTCAAGAACTACCGCGACAACAAGCGCTAGTTACTACTTCTTGCCTTTGAAAGTCACCGAGGCCGTTGGGCTACTGCCGACACCGTTGACTGCCACGACCTGCAGAACGTAGAGCTTCTTTGTCAGCCCCTTGATGCCAATCGTTTGCCGACTTGCAGGGATAGCAATCCAGGCCTTCTTGTTCACCTTTGCCGGCAGAGCCCACCGATAGCGGTAACCCGTGATGGCGCTGCCACCGCTACTGCCAACCCGTAACGACACGGTGGCCTTACCTTTCTTTGCGGTTTTTACCGACGGACTCACTGAACCAGGAGCCGTCGGCGGCGTCTGCGCAGCTATCGGTGTATAGGCGGCTGATATTGCTGGGTCGCCAATTCCGGCTGCGTTGGTAGCGGTGACGCTGAATGTGTAGCTGGTGCCGTTGGTGAGTCCGGTGACGGTGCAGGAGGTGTCGGTTGCTGGTGATGGTGTGCAGCCAGCACTTGTCGGCGTTGAGGTGACTGTGTAACCGGTGATCGGCGAGCCGTTTGCCGACGCAGCCGTCCAGCTGATCAGCGCAGTGGAATCAGCCGGTGTGCTTGGCACGGTAACTGACGTTGGTGCACTCGGCACTGCAACGGGTGTGTAAGCGGCAGAGGTTGCTGGATTTCCGGTGCCAGCTGCACTAGTGGCGGTGACGCTAAACGTGTAACTGGTGCCGTTGGTGAGTCCTGTCACGGTGCAGGAGGTGTCGGTTGCTGGTGATGGTGCGCAGCCAGCACTCGCCGGGGTTGAGGTGACGGTGTATCCGGTGATAGCGGATCCATTGTTGGCTGGCGCGGTCCAGGTCAGTGCCACCTGTCCGTCCCCGGGAGTGCCGAGAAAACCCGTCGGCGGCGACGGTGCCGAGGCGGAAGTGAACGCACTGACCCCAGCAGGAGTGCCAAGGCCAGTGGGGCCGTCGTATCCGACTGCTGCGGTGCAGATAATTGATCCTGCGCAGGTTCCATTGCTGCCTGTTGTTACGTCATTGAGGTTGGCAGTGTGAGAGTAGGGAAAGCTCGCAGGACTTGAGCCTGTGGCAGGCGTCCCGGCTAACGCATAGACCGCGGCAATAATCGGTGCCGAGACGGAAGTGCCGGTTGCGCTGTAGTAGTTGCCGACGTTGCTGGCACCGTCGTATGACACGTAGGTGTAGACGCCGACTCCACCGGCAATTGCTGAAACGTCAGATTCGACTCGATTTGAGCACACCGAGTCTGTTTGCCATACCGGCTTTGTCTGGGCTCCGGAACAACCTGAGCCGGTTCCACTCCAGGCTGATTCGGTCCAGCCGCGGCTAGAGCCATCGGCAGCTAGAACCGTTCCACCCACTGCTGTAACGCTCGACAAGATTGCTGGCCATTTGGCTCCGCCCGCGTACGCATGATCGCCCGAAGAAACAGTCACCACCGTTCCGGGGGATGAGAATCTGGCATTTTCGGACGCCGAGCCAGCGTAGCCACCACTGGACTCATAGGAATTGGATACGAACTTGGCGCCTTGTGTGATCGCTTGTGCCACAGCAATTGAAAGATCGGAGGATGCAGCCGAACTTGCTTCCACGAGCAGAATCTTGCAGTTCGGGCAAACGGCCGACACCATGTCGACATCAAGTGCGATTTCTTGCGACCACCCGACACTGGCCGCTGGATAGCTAGTGCCACCGTTCTGGTTGATTTTGGTGAAACATCCGTTAGATGTCGTGCAAGCGCCCAGCCCAAATCTGGTTCGGTAAGTGGCCAGATCTGACTCAACTGTCGGGTCGTCGTATGCGTCAACGATTGCAACGGTTTGACCTGCACCCGAGCCCGTTGGAAGCTGATAAGCGCTCGCAAGATCGGTTGGTGTGTATGGGGTCGTCACAGCTGATGTGACCGCATCGGCTGGCGCTACCGTCGGTCGCGACTCCACTAAGCACCGAACTGAAGTACTTGATGAATCCGGGCACGCAGGTTTGCCGGGGGGCAGGGCGTCTTGCTCGGCGATAGTCGGGGTGATCCGCTTCGGGGTGGGCGGCACGGCATGAGCCAGTGTTGCGTTGGTGTTCGAACGTTTGGTCGCGGCGGACGGCGTAGGCGCCGATTGGTGGGGAGGCGTGGGCGTCGCTGCAGCGTCGGCAATTTGCGGCGCCGCCGATTGATTCATCTCATGAGTTGCGTCCGGACTGGCAACAACGAATGCGGCCAGCGCAACCACTGTTAATGCAAGGGATCCCGCGAACCATCGGCGGGGCAACCTTCCGGTTGCAGCGCCTGACTGAAGGCGCCGGGAATTTCGCCGCCGCAGCATGCTTCCAGTGTGTCCTCGATCACCAGATCAATCGATGCTTGCGCTTCGGCGTTGGGCCAAACGAGAACGTGCCTTGAGCACCAGTGTCGCCAGCGGATAGTGGCTATTTCTTGCCGGTGAAAGTCACGGTGGCCACTGGGCTATAGCCGACGCTGTTCACTTCAACGAGTTGGAAGACGTACACCTTGCCTTTGGAGAGACCGCGTAGAGCCAGATTAGTGTGCGCAGCCGAAATCGTGGTCCAACTCTTTCTGTTGATACGTCCTCGGAGAGCCCAGCGGTAGCGGTAAGACACGATGGCGCTGCCGCCGTTGGTGCCCACACTGAGCCCGACTCTGGCCTTTCCGTGCTTAAGCGCCTGAACGACTAAACCCGCCCGACCCGGCGCAACCGGTTGTGCTGCTGGCACGATCGCGTTCGATGATGAACTCGGAATGCCGCCACCGTTGGCGTTAGCTGCTGACACCTCGAAGGTATACGCAATGCCTGGAGTCAACCCAGCAACAGTGCAACTGGTGGCTGGCGATACTGCAGTACAAGTTGCGCCTCCTGGACTTGCTGTCACGGTGTACTGGGTGATGGCCGATCCATTCGACGCTGGCACACTCCAACTCACGATTGCAGAGGTCGTACCGGGAGTTGCCGACAAGATGACTGGCGAATCGGGAACGGCAGCCGGCGTCCCAATGGTCGAGGCGTTGCTAAGCCCACTGGTTCCGACGTCATTAGTGGCTGACACTCTAAATGTGTAGGCAGTGCCATTGGTTAGTCCCGTGA
>JAHEXM010000008.1:12990-14780 GCA_023252115.1 Micrococcales bacterium
CAAGACGGGGCCATGACTTGAGGTGCAAGTATTAGCAGTCGCTACGCCTGAGACGTAGGCAGTCGCCGTGTAACTGGTAATTGCCGAGCCACCATCCGTACTCGGCGCAGTCCAAGAAACGATAATTTGCTGATGTCCGCGGGTCAGGTCACCGATCGTTGGTGCTCCTGGAGTTGTCGCTGGGACATATGCCGCTGACGTCGTTGCCGAACTTGTGCCAGCGGCATTTGTCGCGGTGACTTGGAAGGTATAGGCGGCGCCATTGGTTAGGCCGCTGACGGTGCAGCCTGCGCTTGCTGGCACCCCAGATGACGTGCAGGTTTGGCCACCGGGTGCAGCTGTCGCTGTGTAGCTGGTGATAGTGGCCCCGTTTGCTGCGGGGGCGCTCCAGGTTAGTGCCACGTTCGTGTCGCCGCGCGTGCCGCTGACGCTTGAGGGCGCTCCGGGCGCCGTCGCGGGGGTGTAGGAGCTTGATGCTGCACTGGGGCTTGACGTACCGGCCGCGTTCGTTGCCGTCACGGTAAATGTGTAGGCGGTTCCGTTCGTCAGACCGCTCACCGTGCAACTTGTCGACGCCGACGAACAGGTGAGGTGCTCTGGCGACGAGGCCACGGTGTAGCCCGAGATCGGCGCACCACCGGTTGAACTTGGTGCGCTCCAACTGATGGCAGCACTACCGTCGGTCGGCACAGCGGGAACAGTCACCGATGTCGGTGCCTCGGGGAAGGTTGCCGGGGTATAGGCCGGCGAAGCATCGCTGAGCGAGCTTGTACCGAGTGAATTGGTCGCAGACACTTTGAACGTATATGTGGTGCCGTTGGATAGGCCAGTGATGGTGCATCCCGTTGTTGGTGGGGGACCGTCGCTAGATACACAGGTGTGTCCGGTCGCGACGCCCGCTGCATACGCCTCGGCGTTGTATGTCGTTATGGCGGCACCGCCAGCTGAAGTTGGCGCGGTCCAAGTGATCGCCGCAGCAGAGTCCTGTTTCGATGTAGGGATTGCAACAGCAGTGGGAGCCGTCGGCGCCCCTCCTAATGAACCGACCGCCGCGACGGCGTCAATGAGGCCGCTGCCCATGCTGTTTGACGTCCCGCCCGCAAGGGCCGTGGCGTTCGACGTCAGCGTTGAACGCATCAGTGCAGGGGTGATGCCAGGCCGCCGTTGCGCAAGCAGTGCACCGACACCTGCAGCATTCGGTGCGGACGCTGATGTTCCATAAAACCGGTAGGGACAGCTGCTGCCGCCGCCGGTTGGTGAGGCGAAAAACGTCGTGCAATCTCCGTCGGTGGACGTGATGTCGGGACGTGCCAACACATCGGGTGAACTCAGGGCGGCAGCTGGGGAACTTCCGGTCACCGGGCCGTAATAGTGCGTCACGGGTCCGCGAGATGAAAACGTCTCGGGTGTCGTTGTGTTGCTGTAGCGAATCGCTGCTACCGAAATGGTGTCTTTGCCGCCGTTGTGTCCGTAGAGCGACGGTCCAACAGTCAGACCACCACCGGTGGTGTTGTATTCCGCCGCAGCGACACTGCCGCCATTCATCAGCATGATGAATTTGAATCGGGGAGTGCCGCTATGTGAGTAGTTCGCGACGACGATGTCGACGTTTTGCGCACTCGACCCGTTTGTGTAGGAGATGTATTCGTATGGGCGCTGACCGATGCCCGCGGTGCTTTTGGCCAGGATGGCATTGGTGTCATGGTTGACAAGGAAAATGTCGAGGTCGGTGGAGACGCCGTACATCGGCTGCGACCAGTTCAATACTGTTGAAAAAGCTTGATTTGCCG
>JAHEXM010000229.1 GCA_023252115.1 Micrococcales bacterium
GGATGGGTCATTCGTGGGTGTTGGCGCTGGTGGTGAATCCGGACACCCGACGTACTTCTCGGTGTGTTCAGGAGCCAGCCAAGCAGCAGTCAATGGCTGCTACGACAACGATGGCAACAACTCCAACTCTGGTGGCAGCTAGTCACCGATAAGATTTTGGTATGACGCATCGCATTTGCGAAGCAAATGACTAGCCGCTCGGCATTCGATCCGATTCGTTTGCCGAGCGGCTCGTTTGTTTCTCAGCCACGAGTTGAGCAGACCGAAGTGCGGTTTGTAGCGATGGGCACGTGGTGTCACATCATCGTCGTTGGTGGTGATCCGTCGCTGTTAGTCGACGGTGAGTTGCAGGTTCGCGAACTGGAGCGCGTCTGGACTCGGTTTGATCCGACAAGTGAGCTTTCGCAACTGAATGAACGCGCTGGGCATGTTGTTCAGGTCAGTGCTGAGATGGCGATTCTTGTTCAGCGCAGTATCCGGGGGTTTGCGTTGACGGGTGGTTTGTTCGATCCATTCCTTGGTCGCGAGATTGTCGAAGCCGGATATGACCGAGACTTTTCCGAACTCGCTGCCCCTAGCCCTGCCAATGCCCCCTCCAATGTGGAACATCGTGTACTGACTATGGACGGAAAGTTCCACTTTGCGGGAGGGAGGGTGTCGACACGACGCGCACCTGCGCGGATTGATATGACGAAGCGCCTTGTTCGACTTGAACCGGGAGCGCACCTTGACTCCGGCGGCCTGGGTAAAGGACTCGGCGCGGATCTGGTGTCTGAGTATTTGATGTCGCACGGAGCTGCGGGTGCGTTAGTTAATCTCGGTGGCGACTTGCGAGTGCGCGGTGCGTATCCGAGCGGCGGGTGGCAGATTGGCATTGACAATCCCCGCGACGAATCGGGTCCGCCTTCGGCAACGGTCAACTTGACGGGCGGCGGGCTTTGCACCAGCACGTCACTTCGCCGACGCTGGCAAGACGCCGACGGGAATAACGCGCATCACGTTCTCGATCCAAGGACAGGACGCCCGGCACACATCACTGCAGATGCAGTTACCGCGATTGCACCTGCCGGGTGGTTGGCTGAGGTGTGGTCAAAGACTGTGTTGATTGCCGGTCAACGACGTGGTGCTCGATTGCTGCGACGAAGTCCGCGATGTGCAGCACTTGTCTTCGCGGCCGATGGATCGTTCGTCCAACTCCCTTGACGTGCAAATGCGGACGAAATGACCCTTACCCGGGACCGGAAAGGTACGTTTCGTCCGCGTTTGCGGATGGGGGTTAGAGCTAGATGACGATGATGTCGGCGATGATCGGCGGCGGTAGTTCTTCCGGGACGGTGTCGGTCTCAAGGTTGTTCGATGACAGGTCATCCACCACCAAACTTACGACGCTGACCGCAGGCGGTTCCGGTTCGCTGTCGCTGTGCGCACCGCACCCCGCATCGAGTGAAGTAACCCGACCGTCGGACGGCGAAAACTCATTGCCGCACAATCCAAACGCCTGACCGAGTGGCCCGCTCATTGGAATCAAGAACCCACATGTTGAACAGGTATCAGTTGCTGCTTTGGAAACCGCTGATCGCGGCCCAGTCTCACCGTCTTGCCAACGCCTCGTGGCTTCGTCGCGCCCGATGCGCGAAAGCACTCGCGCCCGACCAAGGCCCAACTCCCACAACACCGGATGCAACTCGTCAAGAGGGTCGTCGATCTCGGGATCATCCGCGCCGGTGTAGCCGGGTACTAGCCGCACGTCGTCGTCTGCAGTTGGAAGCACATCACCGGCGCCAAGATCGCCCGCTTGCACTCGCTCACTCCAAGGCAGCCACGGCGGCGCAAGAATCGAGTCGGGCCCCGGGAGCAGAACAACTTCATCGATCGTGACGTGTTCGACATCGGCGACGCGCGTGGTGGTCACTGCCCAGCGCCAACCAACATACGCACGGTCAAGGCACTCGAACAGGTGAGTGACTACGAGGGGCGCCTCGGCGATCGCTTCGAGGTGTTGGCCGACGCGTGACTCTTGAACTTCGTCGACTAGGGCTTGGCGCGCCGCATCCACCGCAGCTGCACAAGTGGGGTCGAGATCAACAACAGAGTCGGTACTCACAAGGTAGATCTTCCCTCAACTGGTTTGGGGCGGGCACGGCGGTACACAGCACGGCGGCGCAGCACGTATGGCAGAGCGATCAAGCCGAGCCCGATCCCGGCAACGCACACCCATAACCACCAGGTCGAACTATGCGCATTCAAGCGGGTTCGAAAAAACAGCAGCAGGATTACGAGGGCCACGACCCAGACCACAATCCCGGCAATGACAGCACTGACGCCATCAACATCCAGTGGTTTTGTTACCGGTGGCTCGGGTGACGCCTTGGCGCCACTTGAAGACTCGGTCATGGGGACGAGGTTATCGTCGCCGTAGGCTGCATGTGTGAATCCCCGCACCCGCCGGCTCGTCACCCTCATCGTTCTATTCGGGCTCATCGCGGTCTTAGTTGCCGCGGCCGTTATTCGCTAGCCTCAGCAATTCTCGCGAGCGCGCGAACTAGTTCGACGCCGTTGCTTGAGGAGCGGCATCACTCGGTGCCGCGGAAACCGGACTGGGTGGGGCAGAAGTCTTGGTCGGTGCCGCCGACGTCTTGGTCGGGGTCGGAGTTGGCGCCTTTGTTGTGGGCGCTACGGGCGTTGGGGCCGTCGGCAGGGTTGAAGCCGACACTGCTGGAGTGGGTGTCTGGTTCGAATTGCTGGAGATTGCCCAAGCGGCTCCAGCGCCAAGCCCAATAACGATCGCAGCAATGATGCCGCCGATGACCCAGCCCTTCACCGAGCGTGGTTCCTCAGGCCCGTACGGATCAACTGGATCCATCGGGCCTGACCCAGTGGGCTGGTATCCGGGTGGGTACTGGCCAGCCACTGGCGGCGCGACCTGCGTCGGGTCCACCACCGGTTGTTCCTTGGTGGGCGGGCCAACGACGGGTGGAATGCCGTGTGGCTCAGTTGGATCGCCGGGTCCTGGAGGCATGCTCATACCTACAAGGCTAGATGCCGCGTCGTTCTTGCCCCTTGCATCCCACACGGGTTCCGTGATCTCCGTCATGTTTGCGTTGGTGCTTGCCCAGCCGCATATTCTTAAGTTGATGCGAACAAGGGAACTGGACTAACGCCTGGACGGATGGCGAAAGCGCGCGTCGACCCGGGACTCAGCCCGGCTCGTCGAGTAGCCGATGAATTCCACATGCAAGGCTAGACGTCATGTCGTTCTCGCGTCGTGCATCCAATATGCGTTCCGTGCTCTGCGTCGTGTTGGTGCTGACGCTGGCCAGTTGCGGATTTGGGTCTTCAAATGGCAGCGGAACGGGCTCTGACGATGTTCCGACAAAACGCGAAGTTGTTTGTCAGTTTCATGACGAGCGGTTGACCGAGATCAGTGGTTTGGCTGCATCGACTCAGCATCCGGGAATCCTTTGGACACACAACGACTCCGGTGACAGTGCCAGAGTCTTTGCGATTGATTCACAGACATGCGCGGTCCGTGCCGAGGTTAGCTTGGCTGGTGTCTCGGCACGTGATGTTGAAGCGATTGCAGTCGGTAAGTCGAGTAATGGAACTCCGGTTATCTGGGTTGGTGATATTGGCGACAACGCTGATTCGTGGCCTTCAGTTCATCTCTACCGATTCAACGAACCCAAAACGATCAAGAGTCAATCCGTGACGACAACCTCGTACACCGTGCACTACCCCGATGGTCCACACAATGCCGAAGGTCTGCTTGTTGCACCTAACCCAGGCGGACCGATGTGGATCGTCACGAAATCGGGAACTGGCAACGGTGGCATCTACAAGCTTCCGGCTGACTTTGTCAGCAGCGGCTCGGGGACAGCCCGACGCGTCGGTGACACTTTGACCGCAGCGACTGACGCGTCATACGCACCAGATGGTCGGAACTACGCAATCCGCGGATACTTCCAAGCGTCGATGTATCCGGCTCCGCCGCCGAATGGTTCGGGGACATCTATTGATCTGCCGCTGCAACCCCAAGGTGAAGCGATGACGTTCAGTGCTAACTCGCGGTTCCTGTATATGGCTGGCGAGAAGTC
>JAHEXM010000230.1:0-3282 GCA_023252115.1 Micrococcales bacterium
TTCGTATTCCGGTTCGGCGCGTGATCGTGATTGGTTGGTGTGCAGTAAGTCGTCGTACGGGTAGGCGCCTTGCGGATAGTGGTAGCGCCAACGAAGCCACGAATGTGACGGTGTCGCATCGCGGTACCAGTAGTACTCCTTGACGTCCTCGCCGTGATTGCCTTGATGACCGCTGAGCCCGTAGAAGCGTTCCTTGAGATGCGAGTCGCGCCCATTCCACAGTGCGATGCCAAAACACACGTCCTGCCAAATGTTGGAGATCCCAGCAAGACCGTCTTCGCTCCAGCGGAAGGAGCGGGAGGTGCAATCTTCGTAGGGAAAGTAGCGCCACGCATCACCGTCGTCGGAGTAGTCCTCGCGGACTGTCCCCCAGGCTCGCTCCGACAGATACGGTCCCCATTCGTACCAAGGCCCGGCTTCCTCGGGGCCGTACTTCATCCCAGCGGCAGTCGCCATTCGATCAAACTCGGCGCCGCTGCCAGCTGGAATTTTCTTGTCTTTTGGGGCCACGGGCTCAGCGTGCCCGACGACAGGGGCAGGTAGCCTGCCGCAGTGAGCCGTCTGGAGACTTCATTTGCGCAATTGCAGCCGATCATCGTCATCAGCTTCGGTTCAGTTGGCCAGCGAGTTGCCGACTTGCTCGCGGCTGACTACCCGATTCGATCAGGCGCCGCAGCAGATCTTCAATCACTGGTTGCGCAGAGCAAGGCGGATGGGTCGGTTGTCCCAAGTGTCGTGTTGATTGCCGATACAGATCACGCTGCTGAAGTGGTCACTTCGCTGGAAATGCTGCGTAACCAATCGACGGGCCTACACCCCCGAGTGTGGTCGGCATTTGTCAGCGGCACAGTTACTGATCTTGCAGATTTCGACAGGGCTCTCGATGAAGCGGATGCGGCCTTGGTCGATGTGGTGCTCATGTTGACGTCGGCTCCCTCAGTGAGCGAACAGGCGGCTGCGCTTGCTGCGTGGTTACGCGTCAAAGTCCCATCCCCGGGCAGCGTGCTCGGCGAGCTACCAGACGCCTCGGGCCGAACCTGTCGCTACGTTGCCGTTGGCAGAGCTGCCGCCATTGCTCCGGTGGTTGATCAGTCAGCTGTGCAACCGGATGTTGCCGCGGCCACCAAAGCCCTGAACTCATTGGTCGCCAAAGCTCAAAAAGAAGTGTCAGATGATTTCGCGAAATTGCCCGCGGCACTGGCTTTGGTGAAGTCGGCAGAGGACTTGGAGTTGGCGGCGCACGAAGCAGTGCCTGCAAAGATCATGCGGGCTGATCGTGCCTTTCAGGCGGCACTTGCTGCTGCGCGCGATTCCGTGCCAATTGATCTTTCCGAGATTTCGCGCGCCACGATCAAAGCCGGTATCGGTTCGATAGTGGAGTGCTTGTCCAACGACGAGTCAGATCTTGAAGCCGTTCTTGATGATGTCCAACAGTCGTTAACTTCCGAGCGCACAGAAGACCAGAACACGACTGAGGCAGTGGAGCTCCTGTCAGAGCTTGTCGTGGCGGCAAGCAAGGGCGGCCTCGCCAAAATGTTCGCGCGCGGAAAAGTGACGGATCTGGGGAGCAAGCTATCTGCGGCAGTTGATCGTCAAGCCGGATCAACGATGGCTTCCGCTATTGCTCTTGCGCAAAGCGAAGTGCCCACGATCGCCGCTGTAGAGCTGCGATCTGCGTTCGAAGTTCGTAGTGCGGCTGCTGAACTTGCGAACGAGAAGAAGGTTGCCGCTCGCAAGTCCCATTGGGAGAACGCAATTGCCAATGCGTTTGCCAAGACACGAGTGTGGCCAGCGGCCTCAACTGACGACTTCGCGCGTTCGTGGGGTGGCGGACTGGCCGAGCCCCGTCGATACGTGGTCGGTTCGCACGAAGTCGTGTCTGCCCTAATTGACCAGACAGATGTTCTGGCCGTGGTCGATCTGCGAGAACCGCCAGATGCGTGTGTGCTTGTTGCCCAGTACGGCCTGCCACTGGCGGCGTTCACTGCGTAGTTAGCAATCGCAGTGTCAGTTCGCGAGGCTTTGCCGGAGAATTGGTGCCACGATGTCGGCGTGAAAGCTCCCCTTCTGATCTCGACGCAGGCGCCGTTCAAAGACTGGTTGGGTTTGCTCGGTCGCATGGTTCTCGGTGCGTTTGTGACTGCTGCGATCGTCACGTACTTCAACTTTCCCGCTGAGGCTGCTGGGTGGTCCGTTGTCGCAGTCCTCGTTGTCGTGGGATACACAGCGGGTGCTTCGTTGGTTGCTGGGATCCAGCGGATGGAAGGTTCCATTGTTGGAGTTATTTGTGGTGCGGTCGCCGTTGCCATCTTTGGCAACTATTTATGGATCCCGTTTATCGTCGTGATCGCGGTTACTGCGTCGCTTTCGATTTGCCGATTGATTCGGATCGGCACGGGCTTTCGATTGAGTGCAGCACTTTCTGCATTCTTTGTCTTCATTCCTGGCAGCGAAGAAGTCAGCACAGTGGGGTGGCGGCTTGCCGCCACCCTCATAGGAATCTTGATTGCCATGTTGATCGTGATGATCATCTGGCCAGCTCGCGCAGACAGCCAAGTTCGCAAAGCGATAGCGGTGCGCGTGGACGATTCGATGTTGGTCGTCGACGCTGGTTTCGCTCGATGGGAGGGAACCGACGGACCGGACGGCGCGGCCGATGCCCTGAAACGAATCAAAGCGGGCACGACAGCGATCAACGCGTCAATTTCCGAGCGTTCGCACGAACGGGTCGGTGCGTTTCCGGTTGCCACTTATCAAACGCTCGCAACTGCACTCGCCGAGATGATGACTGCCGCGATCCGGTTGGACCGCGTGGCAGTGCATCGAGACGGTGATATGCAGTTTCCGTTTGTCACGCAGCGGTATGAGGAGATCCTAGGTAATTGCCGGATAGTTGCGGGTCACGTGTCCAAGTTGCTCTTGACCGACGACACCAGTGACCGTGCAGGCATGCTGGAATCAGCCAAACCGCTGACCAGTGTTGCGAGCGACATTGCGAAAGCTTTGGAAGATATGCGTGGGCGGCACGTAACCCAGGATGCATCGGCTGAGCAGTTGCAGCGACTGTTTTCCGTCGGGCTGCTCATCGAGCACTGGGCTGACTCAGTTCATTCCCTGGCAGTTGCCTTCGCCGAGTCGTGACTTTCTGCGTCGCAAGGTGGAACAAAGTGGCTCGACTATGGACGGAATGTTCCACTTTGCGGGCGCGGGCGGGCAGGTGCGGGCAGGGTGGCACGCTAAGGACTAGGCGCCGGCGGCGCGATAGACGTCGACAGTTTGTTT
>JAHEXM010000230.1:3292-4050 GCA_023252115.1 Micrococcales bacterium
CACGTGCGCGCCCGCGCACACCCATGGCCTCGGCGCTTCGCGGATCTGAAGCAACACGGTTAACTGCATCTGCAAAGGCCTTTTCGAAAGCGCGGGGTTCGTTCTCGTCGTAGGGAACTAGCACGCCGGTCTCGCCATCGACGACGACCTCGGGAATGCCGCCGACGGCACTTGCAACAACCGGGGCCTCGCATGCCATCGCTTCCAAGTTCACGATTCCCAAGGGTTCGTAAATCGAAGGGCACGCAAACAGCAAGCAATGTGAAAGCAACTGAATGACATCGGGTTTTGCAACGGCTTCTTGGATCCAGTGCACTCCTGGGCGACGGGTACTCAACTCGGCTACCAGGTCAGCAACCTCGGCTCCAAGTTCCGGTGTGTCAGGGGCGGCAGCGCACAACACGATCGGAATTGATTCGTCGAACATGCTCGCGGCCCGAATCAGATGAGCGATGCCCTTCTGTCGGGTAATGCGACCCACGAATAACACGTAGGGCTTCGCTGGGTCGATTCCGTAGCGTTCCAGCGCGTCGACCTCGGGCACAGACCGATAGACCTTGGTGTCGATGCCGTTGTAGACGACGGACACCTTGGCGGGGTCAACCGACGGATAGCAGTCCAGAACGTCCGCTTTCATGCCTTCGCTAACGGCGATGATCCGTTGGGCGTTGTCATAGGAGGTCCGTTCGACCCAGCTCGAGATCCGATACCCACCACCGAGCTGTTCTTCTTTCCACGGCCGACGCGGTTCAAGGCTG
>JAHEXM010000231.1 GCA_023252115.1 Micrococcales bacterium
ATGTTGCGCTTCTCGAAGAGAAGGACGCGTTAATTCCACTTCTGCAATCGCGTGGCTGGCAGATCACCGGCACCGAGGCCCACTACGTTTTACTTGAACCACAGGCGACATCCAACGGAGGACATCGATGAGCGCAATTTCGCTCACCGGCGCGGCTCGTCCCAATGCATTTGTTCGGTTACGTGACTGGTTTCGGTCCGACCGTTCAGCCAGGTTTCGGGGACCCCAAGGCGTCAGTGCAAGTTATGCGCTGAGCCGGCTCATTTTGCTTCTCATTCCATTTGGACTGGTGCCGTACAAGAGCGGCACCTACATCCCCAGTGACGTCAAGCTGTATGCGTCATGGTCCGAGGTCATTTCGGCCGGGCACTTCCCAGTCAACGACCCGATGTGGCAATACCCGCCCCTGGCTGGAATGGTTTTTTGGCTGGGTGCACATCTAACTTCCAATCCGGTTCTTGGTTTCATCGTGCTTGCTTTGCTGGTGGACCTCGCGATCTTCGCCGTCCTCCTGCGCACCGGACGTAAGGTCGGCAAGCTTGACGGAGCCTGGACTTACGTCATCGGCGGCCTGTTGATCGGCCCCGTGCTGCTTACCCGCTTTGACTTGTTTCCGACGTTGTTCGCCGTACTGGCGTTACTTGCCCTGGCCAAGCCCGTCCGAAGCGGGATTTGGATGGGCATCGGCGCCTTGCTCAAGGTGTGGCCCGCGCTGATGGTTGTCGCGTTGCCGAGACGCAGCTTGGCAAAGGGCACGGCCGCGTTAATCGCCACTGGTGTTGCCGGGATGGCAGTGCTGACCAGCTATGGCTTCGGCGCTTTCTCGTTTCTGAAAGAACAAGGTGACCGCGGACTGCAAATTGAGTCTGTCGGTGGCGTCTTCTTTGTCATCGGGCACCTCTTGGGAGTCAACACCACCACGTCGTTTCGATACGGGTCAATGGAAATTGCGGCTACCGGTGCAGGGGCTGTGGCTTCGATTGTGACCGTCGGCGGTTTCGTTGCCATGGGATCGATCGTCTACTTGCGACTACGCGGTCGCCTGGAATCGGTCAGTGGCGCCGACGTTGCGTTGACCATGATTCTGATCTCGATCGCATCGAGCCGTGTTTTTTCGCCCCAGTACATGATCTGGGTGATCGGCATCGGCGCTGTCTGCATGATGGACAGCAAAACACGAATGCGCACAGTGGTGTATTTGTGTATTGCAACTGCTGGTGTCGCCCAACTTGTGTATCCGATCTCCTACGGAAACATGGTGGACGGTGGCTGGTACGGAACGCTGTTCCAGGTCATCCGAATTGGCCTGCTTATGACGGCAACGGTGTGGGCGTACGTCAGGATTCTTAAGCCGGCACCCGCAGAGCCGGTACTGCGGGGACTCATTCCGTGGCGTCGCGCCGCGTCAAGTCCCAGCACCGCAGAACTGTCTTAGACCGCGTCGGGGTCTTGGCCGTCGAGCAACATCGTCAAACGCGCAGCAACGTGGGGCCAACGCCAATTCGATTCGACCCACTGCCGACCGGCATTTCCAAACTGAGCAGCCAAGTCCCTCTCGCCCAACAATTTGGTAACCGCGTTGGCTGACTCACCGATCGAGTCTCCGTCAACAACAAAGCCGGTTTCACCGGGGATGACTGCGTCGGGTGCTCCACCGGAATTCCCGGCAATTGCGGCCATTCCCGTTGCAGCTGCTTCGAGGTACACAATCCCCAGTCCTTCAACATCAAAACCGTGGTTGCGCGTACGACATGGCATCGCAAATACATCGCCAGCTGCATAGTGCGCGGGCAAGACAGCGAATGGCACACCACCGGTAATGACTACATCATCATCAAGCCGCTCGGATTTGACCAAGCCCTCAAGGTGGCCGCGGTAGGGGCCGCCCCCAACAATCAACAAAGCGGCGCCGGGAATCTTTTGCTTGATAGCGGGCATGGCGCGAATCAAGGTGTCCTGACCCTTGCGCGGCATCAAACGCGAGACACACACGACCACGGGACGATCGGCGAGTCCAAGCTCAGCTCGCACCGCATCACCATCAGATTTGTTGCGCGGATTGAAGAGTTCGTCATCAACACCAGGGACTAGGCGACGCATCCGCGCAGCGGCCTCTGGCGTCAAAGCGTCGGCAATGCGCTCCCGCGTGTACTCGCCGAGGTAAGTGATGGTGTCGACGCCTTGACCGATTCGGCGCAGCAATTGCCGTGTCCCGGGCATCTTGGCCCAACCAGCCTCATGTCCATGCGTGATTGCAACTGAACGTTCCAAGCCTGACTTGCGTAGTGCCGGGGCAAGCAACCCCAGTGGCGCTGCTGCGCCAAACAACACCCGATCACAGTCGTATGTCTTGGCAATCTCGCGAGCACGACGTAGCACTGTCGGTTCGGGAACCATCAACGAACGCGGATGCCTGATGACTGGAAAGCTCTGCTCGGCATCGAATTCAGCGGCCCGTTTCCATTTTGGTGCGTACACCACAACGGAGTCCGGATCCTGGCGCAACAGCAAGCCGTGCACGAAGGACTGAATTCCGCCCGAGCGCGGCGGAAAGTCATTCGTGATTACCAGGGTGCGTCCAGTCACCTCCTCATCTTGGCCGACAAGCACAGGCTCAAGCGGCCCCAGAGCGCCGTTTGCCCGTCGAACTGTTCTCTGCATCCTCATTTGTCTCTGGCACAACGAGCCGCAATGGCGGAACAAGACCCGAGTCGGCCAGCACCCCGAGAACCCGCTGCTCTTCGCTTTGCAGGTGACCGTCTTCTGGTTGGCCCAGCAACACCGTGACTACACAGTCATTGCAGGCATCGCCTGCCGCTGTGCACGATCCGCAATCGATGAGCATTTCGCCTCCTACGTCTGCCCGGTATTGCCTAGTGTCAGCAAGCTAAGGGCAAGCACTGACAAAGCAGCACCGAGCAGCATTGAGACGTGGACCGACCGGCCTCAAATTGATCACCCGATTGGGCCATCCGTTGATTTCCGCGCGAAATTCCGCGGGTTTTCGTGATCTGATCTACCGCATGGAAGACTCTTTCATACGGAGGTTCTGATGTTGTCGAGGAAATTCGCCGCCGCTGTTGCGTGCGGATCCGCCGCCGCCCTCCTAGTCGCGGGTTGCGCAAGCACATCAAACAGCGCCTCGAGCCCCCAGGGTTCAAGTGCCTCACTCGTCCAAATCTCGCCTCAGCCCGACAACAAGGGCCAGGCCTTTCTCAACGCCATCGGCAGCGCAAAAAAGACCGTTGACATCGTCGTCTATTCGATTGGGGACCCGCAAGTAACAGCTGCCCTGGTCGGTGCGCTGAAGAACAACGTCGCTGTGCGGATCATTGTCGATGGATACAACTCAGGTCAGAACAAATACAACGCGCTGGCAGTCCAAGGGATCTATCAAGCGGCAGTCGCCGCTGGTGTCGCTCAGCCCAAAATGCAGGCCAATTTTTCCAACACCAACTTCAACATCACCCACCAGAAGTCGCTGATCGTCGACGGACAGCCGAACTCCGGTGGCAATCCGCAATTGGTGATTTCCACCGGAAACTTCTCTGCCTTTCAAGGCAAAACCTTCTGGCAAAACAGAGACTTCGAGATCGCGACTACTAATCCCAACTACATCAGCCAGGTCCAGTCAGTATTCAATTCTGACTGGAGTTGCCCGGACCGAACCGTGACGAACAACCTGGCCCAGTCGAATCCGCTGGTCTGGAGCAACGGTTCAACTGGCTTCAACCAAGGTGATCCGGCTGGGTCGTATCCGCTGTGGAAGCCAACGGCTGCCCAGCCCAACTTTGGGTATTTTATGTACGGCCACCAAAGTGATAACCCAGTGAACCAGGGCACTTCGCGAAGCGTTCAGCTCGCACTGCTCAACGGCGCGCAGAAAGGCGACGTTGTGCGCGTTTACAACGAAGAACAGGCCTCGCACGACATCCAGAAAGCGGAACTAAACGCAATAGCCAAGGGCGCCAACGTTCAGGTCATCGAAACATATGACACCAAAGGCAAGAAAATGGCGAACCTGACCGCACTGGCGACAGCTGGGG
>JAHEXM010000232.1 GCA_023252115.1 Micrococcales bacterium
ACGGTCGAGGAACCCAAAGCGGAACGCACTGCGCCTGCCGAAGCTTCGTCGAACTCAAGCAACGCTGGCATGGCTTCCTCTCTTTCGCCTCGGTGAGCTGACTGCCAATCAGTTCGGCAGTAGTCCTAAGTAGAGAGTCACTCCGAGAGCACCGATGAGCTTGTTGGACTCATCGGTGGTCAAAGCGAGCGTGACAATGGTTGTTGCAACACCTTTGTTTGGCGCGGTCGCTGAATCGGCTGGCGGCGCCCCGAGTTGAGTTGCAGGTCCCACCGCAATGACCGACGCTGAAGGAAGCAAGACAGTCGATTTCGAATCAACCTGCGCGTACACCACAACTTTCGAACCGGGCTGTACAAAGCCGGCCACACGCGCGGGATCGGACAGTTCGACGCTGACCGCATTCTTACCGGCCGGTATGGGAAGTCCGCCGGTGGCAGACGACTCGGCGAACTGCCGGGACATCAAGATCTGACCTTTGAAAACGGGCACCACCGTCTTGAGTGTCTTGACGACAGCTAAGTCGGCAAGTGCGCCGGGCGGGACAGCGTTGTTAGCGACATTTACGGCTTGAACCTGTTGCGGCCCTAGGGTTCCGCCAGCTGTGCCCGGTGCAAGATCGCCTGACGCGATGTACACGGTGACGGTGGTAGCCGTAGGCGCAGACGCGGTCGCGGTCATCGACATGAACAGCGCGCCGCCCGCGACAATCAGAGTGAGGGACGCGACGATGAGCAAGATCTTGCGAGCCATTCCTCGCCCTCCACATTCAGATAGTCGAACGGCACGCCGCAATCAGTCATCCACTCGGATGGGCAAACACGGTGCAGCAACGTTGGTGTGTGCGACTTCGTTTGATCCATTGCACACACCAACGTTGTTGCTAGCCAGCGCTGCTGATTGAGCTGCCGACTTTTGTGAAACTGTCCTTAACAACGGTGCCAAGTACGAACACGGCCGCAATTACGACTACGGCACTACCGGCTACGAGTAGCCCGTACTCAACAGCACTCGCACCTTCTTCACGGCGTAGCACGGTACGAATTCTCTTAATCATTTGATACTCCTCGGGGCGAGGTGACGAGGTTCAACTGTTAGCCAGCCGAACTAATGGAACTTCCGACCTTGGTGAAACTGTTCTTCACGACAGTGCCAAGTACAAACACCGCGGCAATGACGACTACAGCAATACCGGCTACGAGTAGCCCGTACTCAACGGCACTCGCACCCTCTTCTCTGCGGAGAGTCTTACGAATTCGTTGCAACATGTTGAACTCCTTGGGGCGGAGGTTGAGTGGGTTGTAGTTGAACTCTTTTGCTATTCAGTTGTGGTGAATTCTTCGACGCAGCCCGCTGAAATTGCTGAGCCATATCGCCCTTTCAAGCGATGTGAACCTTTCCGGCTCTTTGGGTATCGACCAACTCTGAGCGCAAATCCGCACGCGTTAACCCAAATGGGCGGTCCCTACCTTGCCAAGCAAACGGGTGGTTGATTCGTCAAGCCGTGGCGACGGAACCTCGACCGGTTGGCCTAATCGACGCTCAGTTGATTCCCCACGATTCCGACATAGGAAGAGTGAAGTCGCGCAACGACCGTGGCGCGGTCGCGATCGAGGCCGCTCTGATTTTCCCGGTAATCGTGGTCATGCTGTTTGGCATCATCGAGTTTTCGATGATGCTGCGCGACCATGTGAGTCTGACTGCCGCCGCACGATCTGGCGTGCGTACTGCATCCAGCGAACCCCGCGTTTCAACGTTTAGCGATGACGCCGCAGCCAGTGTCCTGCGTGCCGGGACTGCCTTGCCGTCAAGCACCATCCAGGAACTCTGGGTCTACCAAGCGGGGACCAACGGCTTTCCGACGGGTGAGTCGGCGTTCACTTCCTGCTCGACTAACTGCGTCAAGTACACCTACGACACCACCACGAAAGCATTCGTCAAAGACAACACCACATCGTGGGCATCCACCACGATTGTGGCCTGTGCAGGTGCGGCCGACGTAACGTCCATTGGTGTGCTTATCAAGGCGCGTCATCAATACGTAACCGGACTGTTTGGCACAAGCATGACTCTGGGCGATCATGCCGTGATGCGTTTCGAGCCAATCCCATCAACCGGTGTAACCGGCGTTGGAGTTTGTCGGCCTTAGACGTTCGCGTGAAGCTGCGCGACTTGCGCCCGGAGTGGTGCAAGCAACGCCTCGGCATTTGCCAGTCGCATGCGGTCCCAGCGCAAAGTGATTGCCGAACTGCAAGTCGCGATGACGGCGTGCGATTCATTTTCAGAAGCGCTGTCGATATCGACACTCTTGATCCGGCGAATTGGGACCAGCTCGTGCTCACGCGAGCCAAAGAACAGACTTGTCAGCGTGACCGCGTCCGCGTTGAAGCCAAGCCGCACGACGCTTTGCGGTTTGCGCTCGCGCATCCCATGTACTGCGATCACGTGGCCGTATGGAGCTAATCGCGAATTGTGTTCACCGAGGCGCAGACCTTCGCGCATCAGTTCATTCGCATAGCTGCCTGCGGTAGCGCGTGAATTTGGTAAGGCACCGATGGCGGGAACCGCTCCGCATGCGCCGCATTCCACGCGTTCGTTGCGACCCAACGTGCCATTGATTGCTTGAACAACCCGGCAAAATGGGCATTTGACGATGACTTGACGGCTGCCGCAGCGACACATCCAGGTTGTGTCTTGGACAGCGACTGTTGTCCAGTCGTTGCAGTCGACGCAGTAGACCGGGACCGTTTGGTCCCGACCCGAGTCACCAAACACTGGAGTTCTCGTCTGCGGTGGCAACCTCTGTCGATGGTCGCTTTACCAAAAGAGCGGTCAGCGGCAAAAGTGAAAGGGCGCCGAGAAAAACAGCCAACCACAGCACATTCGCCGTGTCATCTGTCGAATCTGCAATCGACAATGCGCCTATCACGATCAGGGCAACGCCAATTGGCGTCAAGTACACGAGTTTGGGCATAACGGAGCCTCTCGCCGGGCGTGCTCTTACTAACAAAGTCCGAGCCTGCGGTTCGTGGGTAGTGATTCAAGGTTTGGACGCGATCGCGCAATCCAGGTTCCGTGTCTTGAGACTTCTAGGCCAAACGTGTGATCACCCGATCGAGTGGATAGGGCGCAACTATGGGGTTCGGGTCGGCTTTCCTTACGCAATGCACACATGAAAAGGTGCGCCCATGAGTCCAGATGCAGCAACGGTTGTCGACGAGCTCGTTCAAGCCCTGTTGGGTGCGCAATTGCCAGCCGGGATCCGGTGTTGGGATGGCTCACACATCGAAGGTCCCGCCGGATCGCCGACTTTGGTGGTCAACAGTCCGCGCGCATTGCGCAGATTTATGTACTCCCCAAACGAGCTCGGTCTCGCTCGCGCATACGTCAGTGGCGACTTGGATATTGAGGGTGATTTGTACGAAGCACTGAGCCTGCCCGACGCGCTGGCGGCGCGACCGGAACTATCAACCGATCGCATGGCAGTTGCCCGATCGCTCAAGGCGTTTTCGCGTCTCGGTGTTTTGGGCCCGCCTCCCGCACCGCCTGCTGAGGAGTCGCGGCTATCCGGTATGCGCCACAGCATCCGGCGCGATCGCCAAGCCATCACGCACCATTACGACGTTGGCAACGATTTCTACCGAATCTTGCTCGGCCCATCAATGGTTTACAGCTGCGCTTACTTCGACACTCCACAGGCCTCACTCGACTCCGCGCAGTACGCAAAACTGGAACTTATCTGCCGAAAACTCGATCTCAAGCCCGGAATGCGGTTGCTCGATGTTGGGTGTGGTTGGGGATCTCTGGCCCTTCACGCGGCAGAGCACCACGGAGTCGACGTCGTTGGTGTGACGATCTCGCAAGCACAGGCGGACCTGGCACGAAAGCGCTCAAGCGAACTCGGTCTCACCGACAAAGTTGACATTCGGTTGCAGGACTACCGCGAGGTTTCGGACGGTCCCTACGACGCAATTTCCTCTATCGGAATGGCCGAACACGTTGGCAGCGACAAATTGGCT
>JAHEXM010000233.1 GCA_023252115.1 Micrococcales bacterium
AGCTGCTTCGGCTTCTTTTCGAGTGGGCGTTGGACGACCCTTAGGGGCGTCTGCGGTGACCGTAGGAGTGTCGTCTGCGACTGCTGTGGTGTCCGTGGACTTTTTGCCAAACATCTATCCAGGGTACGTGCCCGGTCAACCCCCACTGGCTGGGCGGGTAACTATGCAGGCAAGGCCAGCATTCGGTCGAGTGCAACGCGCGCCCATTGGGCTGTCTCGGCGTCAACTGAAATCTGATTCACCACGCGTCCTGCCGCCAGACTTTCCATCGCCCACGTGAAATGCGGCAGGTCGATGCGATTCATCGTGGAGCAGTAACAAACCGTTCGGTCGAGGAACGTCACGGTCTTGTCTGGGTGTGCTTGGGCCAGGCGCTTCACCAAGTTCAATTCGGTGCCGATTGCCCACGAACTGCCGGGCTCTGCTTCGTCGAGGACCCGAATGATGCCTTCGGTCGAGCCGACAACATCGGCCTTGCTTACTACCTCGTAGGCGCATTCTGGATGAACGAGCACGTTGACCCCGGGAATTCGTTCGCGGACTTCGTCAACGCATTGAGTGGTGAAGCGGCCGTGAACTGAACAGTGTCCACGCCACAGGATCACCTTGGCATTGCGCAATTGATCGGCGCTGAGTCCACCACTGGGTTTGCGTGGATCGAAAACGACGCAGTCATCAAGACCTAGGCCCATGTCGCGGACCGCAGTGTTCCGTCCGAGATGTTGATCCGGCAGGAACAGCACCCGTTCGCCTTGACTGAAGGCCCATTCAAGGCTGCGCTTGGCATTGCTTGAAGTGCAGATTGTTCCGCCGTGCTGACCAGTGAACGACTTGATCGCGGCAGACGAGTTCATGTAAGTGACCGGGATCGTGTTTCCCGCGATACCGAGGTCGTTCAGCGTCTGCCAGGCGTCATCGACTTGGTTCTTGCCGGCCATGTCAGCCATTGAGCAACCTGCTGCCAAATCGGGCAGCACAACCGCTTGGTTGTCGGCTGTCAAGATGTCCGCGCTTTCGGCCATGAAGTGCACACCGCAAAAGACGACAAACTCCGCATTCGGGCGGGCAGCGGCCTCACGAGCGAGCTTGAATGAGTCGCCGGTTACATCAGCAAACGCAACGACTTCGTCGCGTTGGTAGTGATGACCCAAGACGAACGCTCGATCTCCGAGTGCTTCTTTGGCTGCAGTCGCCCGACGGACCAAGTCCGGATCACTCGGGGCAGGTAGGTCACCTGGGCAGTCGACGCCGCGCTCGCTGGTCAAATCGTCTTTGGATCCCAGCAACAGCAAAAGTGGCGAGGGTGATGGTTCGACCCAGCCGGTTGGGGGAGCGGCATCGGTGCCGAGCTCTGTTGGGCTCATGACACCTCCATCGTTACACAGTTGGCAGTTCCGGTACACGGTCAACGTTGGTACTCCCGGTTCACGGTCAACGTTGGCCCTTTCGCTTTCCGCGCCCCCCGCACGGCTTTCCGCGTTCCGCGGTTCGAGCAGCGCGGCGTGTTTCGCCGGCAGGCGCGCAAAGCGAAGCGACTACGGTTCGGTTCGTGCGCGTTCTGGTTGCTCCCGACGACTACAAAGACTCGATGAGTGCGCTCGGTGCAGCTCGTGCCATCGAGCGCGGTTGGCTGCGCACCGCCCCGCATGACTTTGTTGACGTCTGTCCGATGTCAGACGGCGGTCCGGGATTCGTCGACGTTCTGCATCACTCACTGGGCGGGGAGTTACTGGCCGCGACTGTTACCGGCCCGCTCGGGCAGCCGATTCCAGCCGCTGTCCTGCTCGTGGGTCAAACCGCGTACGTCGAAGCTGCACATGCCTGCGGGTTGGCGCTGTTGCCGCCCGAAAAGCGAGATCCCACTGTCACTTCGACTACTGGGGTTGGCGATTTGCTATTGGAAGCTCGAGACTCCGGCGCTAACAAGATTGTTGTTGGGCTTGGCGGAACCGGTACTAACGATGCCGGCGCGGGCATGCTGGCCGCACTAGGTGCGACTGCTGATGTTCCCCTTCATCGGGGTGGCGTGGCGTTGCGTGAGGTAACCACCGTCGATCTTGAGCCCGCACGACGAGCGCTGGCCTCAATCGAACTTGTCGCGGCAACCGACGCCGACAATCCGTTGCTCGGTCTCACCGGTGCCACAAAGACCTATGGTCCGCAAAAAGGAGCCAGTGACGAGGAAGTGATGTCACTTGAAGGTGCACTCGCGGCATTTGCCGCAGCGGTCGGTCGTACCGCCAACGGCAAGGACCCCGCAGTGGCGTTGGGATCGGGCGCCGCTGGAGGACTCGGGTACGCACTCCTGCAGCTGGGGGCGATTCGGGTTTCTGGCTTCGGGGTCGTTCGTGATGCGGTGAAATTAACCGAGCGCATTTCCCAATGCGATGTAGTGGTTACCGGCGAAGGTCGTTTCGACTGGTCGTCTCTGCGGGGCAAAGTCTGTTGCGGCGTTGCGAAAGCGGCTCTCGAGCAAGCGAGACCATGCGTGGTCCTGGCCGGTGAGGCGATTGTCGGCCAGCGCGAATACTGCGCGATCGGAGTCACCGAGGCACACTCAATGATTGACGTGGCCGGATCGATGGAAGAGTCGATGGCTGACCCGGAAACGACTCTTGAAGCCCTGGCCGCAAAGATCGCCCGCGTCTGGTCGCATTAGGTCATCGGGTAGATCAGGTCACAAGATCTAGGCCTGCAGACCCCAATGTGCGACCATGGGAATGCGTAGCAATGCTGAAAGTGTTGCTCAAATGGCAGGAACATTCATCGCTTTGACAGGAGATGCGGGCTATGACCGCTGACACCACCTCGACCGAGACCGTGACCGACGAGACCGCTGCGCCCGCAGGGTCCGACAAAGTTGTGCTCACTGACACCGCCGCCGAGAAGGTCAAGACCCTGTTGCAGCAAGAGGGCCGCGACGATTTGGCGCTACGGGTAGCTGTTCAGCCCGGTGGCTGTTCGGGTCTTCGTTACCAGCTCTTCTTTGATGACCGCTCGCTTGATGGCGACGAGATCATTGACTTCAACGGCGTAAACGTCGTGGTGGACCGGATGTCCGGCCCGTACCTCGGCGGCGCGACTATCGACTTCGTGGACACGATCGAAAAGCAGGGCTTCACGATCGACAACCCGAACGCGACGGGCTCTTGTGCCTGTGGCGATTCGTTCCACTAAGCGCGCGGACTGCCAGTGCAGATCTGTGTAACTGGGTCGATTGCCACCGACCACCTAATGACCTTTGCCGGCAAATTCACCGACTCGATTGTCGAGGGTCAACTCGAGAACCTCAGCGTCTCGTTTCTTGTTGATGATTTGCAGATTCGTCGTGGCGGAGTTGCCGCGAACATCACTTTCGGGCTCGGTTGTCTTGGGCTGAAGTCGATTCTGGTCGGAGCGGTTGGCGATGATTTTGCCGACTATCGCGCCTGGCTTGAGCGCCACGGTGTTGATACCGAATCAGTCGTGGTGTCTGACATTCATCACACCGCACGTTTCGTCTGCACCACGGATTCCGCAGCCAACCAGATCGCATCGTTCTACCCAGGTGCAATGTCGGAGGCGGGCACCATCGAGCTCGATCCGGCTGCGCAACGAGCTGGCCGCCTTGACCTGGTGGTCATCGCGCCCAATGACCCGGCAGCAATGAGTCGCCATACCAATGAATGTCGCGACCGGGGGATTCCCTTTGCCTCGGACCCGTCACAACAGTTGGCATTTATGAACGGCGAACAAATTCGTGACTTGATTGACGGAGCCGCTTACCTGTTCACCAACGAGTACGAAGCAGCGTTGACTGAGCAGAAGACCGGTTGGTCAGCTGAAGAGATCCTGTCCAGGGTCGGTGTTCGAGTAACCACCCTGGGTGCCAAAGGTGCTCGTGTTGAGGTCGTGGGACAAGTGCCAGTGCATGTCGACGTTGCCAAGGCCGAACAGATCGCCGATCCCACGGGCGTGGGCGATGCTTTTCGTGCTGGATTCCTAGCGGGACTTGCCTGCGAGCTGGGCCACGAGC
>JAHEXM010000234.1 GCA_023252115.1 Micrococcales bacterium
ACTCCGGTAGCTGACTTTCAGTAGTCAGAGCACTGGAACCGGGCGAGTGCAGTGTTTTCGATGAAATTCGATGAATTTGGGCCATCTGTCACGGGCTCCGTTGCCGCGTCGTACCGTGGACGTGTGCTCCGTTATATGGCCTCGCCTCGATGGATCTTTTGGCACGTGTTTTGCCTGGTCATCGTGTTGGCCATGATCGGGCTGGGAATTTGGCAGTGGCAGGTTGCGCTGACCCCGGATATACCGGGCGGTCCGACTCCGTGGCACCCGCGGAATTTGGTGTATTGGCTGCAGTGGTGGATCTTCGCCGGGTTCGCCGGATGGTTCTGGTACAGGTTCCTGCGCGATCAGCGAGACGCCGACGCGGCCGACGACGCCGCCGATGAGGCCGACCGAATTGCTGAACTCGAAGAAGCTGAGGCAGCCCAGCAGGCGCCCGAAAGTATCGAATTGCCAGCCGAGCCTATGCCAGACGCTCAAGCCGGAACTGAAAGGTAACGTCGAATCATGTCAGGAATCTCAGGAGCTTTAACCCGCTACCGAATCATGGCGTGGATCACTGGTGTGCTGCTGCTGGTCCTGGTGTTTGTGGCGATGCCGATGAAGTACTTCGGCGGGAGCCCTGAACTCGTCGTGATCGTTGGCACGGCCCACGGTTGGCTCTACATGATCTACCTGATTACCGGCGTCGATTTGACGTTTCGGATGCGTTGGTCTTTGTGGTCCACCGCGGGCGTGCTGATTGCTGGAACTATTCCCTTTGCCTCGTTCTTTGCTGAGCATTGGGTGACCAAACGAGTGCGCGAACGTATCGACAACGTCGATGTGCGATCGAAGAAACAAGCGGCCGCAACGTCAACCAAGCCGTAGTTCGCGAAGTAGCTACGCCGCGAACTGGGTCAATGACAAAACATTGCTGTCGGGATCGCGAAACCACGCAACACCATCGCCATTGGGTGTGGTCCAAATGCCGAGCTCGTCTTGGTCCAAGTCTTCGTAACGCTCGAAAACGACGCCACGTTCCATCAGGGCCTCGATTGTTGACGTTATGTCGTCGACATCCCAACCCAGAACCGTGTGGTTAACCTCTTCTTTGTCATGTACGGGTGTGACTCGCAGCATCGTTCCGTAGGCATCGAAGACACACGCGAACGGACTCTCGTAAGTCAGTGTCAGGTCGAGCACGTTCTCGTAGAAGTCTTTGGCAGCGACAATGTCGGTCGTCGAAATGAAAGCGATAAGGGGACTTGAGTTCAGCACGAGTTTAGATTAGTCGTCCAGGGAGCGCCGTAGCCGCTTGGTCTCGCCGCGCTTCTTCTTGGAAGTGATTCGTCGGTCTTTGGCGCCTTTGGACGGTTTGGTTGCTCGCCTCTTGTTCGGTGGCGGCGCGATCGCCTTTCGCAAGACATTTGCAAGACGTTCTTGTGCAGCCAGACGGTTCTGTAACTGTGAACGAGCCGTCTCTGCGTGGATGGTGAGCACTCCATCGACCAACTGATTCCTGAGTCTTTCCAGAGCACGATCACGTTGCCAATCGGTGAGTGCTGATGAGTTGGCAACGTCGAAAGAAAGCGATGCTCGACTGTCGCTGGTATTGACTGATTGACCGCCCGGTCCCGAAGACCGAGAAAATTTCCAGACGAGTTCCGCTGGGGGAATGACTACCCCAGGCCGTACTACGACTGATTTGGACATGGCAGCAGTCTGCCGATTCCTGGATACTCATGAGGTGTCAGCGCTTGAAGTCCAACCCACGCGCACGCTCGTTCCGTTTGTTGGCCTCGAACTCGCGACAATCTGTAGCGGTATTGGCAATGGCATCAGCATGGTCGCATTCCCGTGGCTGGTCCTTCAGCTGACAGGAAGCGCGACGGCGGCCGGTCTAGTCGCGGCAATCACTGCAGTTCCGCTCCTGCTGTCGTTTCTGTTCGCTGGCGTTGCGGTCGACATATTTGGTCGACGACCCATGGCAGTCGGTTCTGACCTGATGTCGATGGTGTCAGTTGCCCTAGTGCCGATTTTGAGCTCAATATTCGGGCTGGGGATTGGTTTGATCGCTTTTCTCGCTGTGCTCGGTGCAGTTTTTGACCCAGCTGGAATTAGTGCACGCGAGTCGATGATTCCTGAAGCAGCCGCGGCCGGCCGATTGCGCCTCGAACGAGTTAATGGAATCCACGAAGCGATCTGGGGCAGCGCCTATTTGATTGGTCCAGGTGTCGGCGGTCTTGCGATTGGTTTCGTCGGCGCCGCCGGCACGTTTTGGATTTCGGCTTGTTTGTTTGCGATCGGGGCATTGACTATGACGCTAATCCGGGTACCTGGTTCTGCACGTCCGCCAGTTCACGAGCGCCCGGATGGAGTTCTGCGTTCGACTCGTGAAGGCATTTCATTCGTCTGGAATGACCGCGTGCTTCGCTCAGTCGCGATTCTGAGCATGATCGTTGTGGGCTTTTGGCTGCCAGTGGAAGGCGTTGTATTCCCGGTTTACTACCAAGCGATGGACAACCCCGAGAAATTGGGAATCACGGTTATGGCGCTTGCTGGTGGTGGAATTATCGGAGCGTTGATCTATAGCGCTATTGGCCATCGATTCCGCCGTCGACCTGCTTTCGTGCTAGCACTGTTGATCACAGGTATTGCTGTCGTCGGGATGGCACTACTGCCGCCATTCCCGGTATTGCTTTTGTTCGGGTTGATTGCCGGTTTTGCCTACGGTCCGGTCGGTCCACTCGTGAACATCTCGATGCAGGAACGCACTCCCACGGAACTGCGCGGACGGGTAGTCGGCCTCATTACTTCGGCTGCCTATGTGACTGGTCCCGTTGGATACCTGGTAGCTGGGCCGCTGATTCAAAGCATCGGACTTGAGCCGGCATTCATGGTCATGGCAGTGGGTGTTCTCGTGGTGGGCGTCTTAGCGGTTTTTATGCCGTCACTTCGTGGAATGGACGAGACACAAGCTCGCACGGGATAGTGTCGGCGTGGGTCTAGATCACGAACGCAGGGCGAGCATTCGGCGCATTGTCTTGACTGGGTTGCGAATGGCAATCGCCACCGCATTGTTATTTGTTGCCTACTCGTTGATCCCCCTCGATGTGCACCCACATGAGTCGGTGTTCATCCGACTCACGGTCTCGCTGTTTGTTTTTGTCGGTGTGCTTGCGTGGGAAATGCGATCCATCGTCAATCACGATTTTCCGAAGCTGAGGGCAATCAGTGCGCTCTGCGTGGTGCTGCCACTGTTCATCTTTATTTTCGCCTGGATCTATGTGAACTTTTCGCTCGCAAATCCAGATGCATTCAATATCGTTTTGAATCGCGTCAATGCTTTGTACTTCACCATCACCGTCTTTTCAACGGTCGGATTTGGGGACATCACTCCCAAGTCGAATGCCGCTCAAACGATCGTGTCGATTCAGATGATCGCTGACCTGATACTCATCGCAGTGGGCATCAAGCTCATCATGGGTGCGGCGGAACGCGGTGAAAAGCGAAAATCGACAACTGACGAAACAGCAGAAGGCACCGTCACTGCTGACGATGCCGCTGCTAAGGATGTCACTCCTGAACGAAAAGGTTCTTAGACGCGAAACGCGTCCTTTACTTTTTCGCCAGCTTGTTTGAGGTTGGCCGACATTTGATCTACCTGGCCTTCAAGTTTCAAGTCGCGATTTCCGACAGCGCTACCGACGACCTCTTTAACCTTGCCGGTCATCCGCTCGCTGGTGTTTTTGATCTTCGATGTAGTACTCATGATGCGCCTGCAATCTGGTCTAATCCGACCGCAGCGGGAGGCTGCGTCACTTACGTGATGCCCCGCTATGTGTGCGGCAAACACAAAATCAACCGAGAGAACTCTTTTGCCAGGCAGTCAATCGGTATCCCGAACAGGAGTCACCCGACCTGGCGATCAAATCGGGACATCAACTTGCTGACCTGACACTCTTGCCCGATGGCAACGGTCGAATGTTCTGGGATCCTGTTCGATTTGGAC
>JAHEXM010000235.1 GCA_023252115.1 Micrococcales bacterium
AGGGTCACCGACGTAACGCTTGACGATCTCTTCCATGGCGGGCGTGCCGTCAATGATTTCGTCGGCGGCTACACCAGCGACCGGCGAACCAAGGATGACTCGCGGAGTGTCGCCACATGCTTCAGCTGACGTCAGGCCGACAGCTTCGAGTCGGTCCCAAATTTCCGGAACCTTTTCGACCTCAATCCAGTGCAGCTGAATGTTTTGGCGGTCGGTGATGTCGGCTGTATCGCGGCCGAACTCACGGGAAATTGCTGCAATGGTCCGCGCCTGTAGAACGGAAAGTTGTCCGCCGTCGCTACGAACGCGGAGCATGAAATACGAATCATCGAGTTCTTCAGGTTCAAGGGTTGCAGTGCGACCGCCGTCAATGCCGGGTGCGCGCTGGGTGTACAGACCCCACCAACGCATCCGGCCGCGCAGGTCACCTGGGTCAATGCTGTCGAATCCGGCTCTTGAGTAGATGTTCTCGATGCGCCCGCGCACATTCAGGCCGTTGTCATCTTTCTTGGTCCGTTCATTGGGATTCAGCGGCTCAAGGTGACCGAGCGCCCATTGCCCCATTCCCTTGGGGCGTGATGGGCGAGCAGCACGAACCGGCTTTTCGGCGCTGGCAGTGCTGGCTGATTCTTCTGGTGGCGCCACGGCGGGCGTCTCCTTACATCTATGCGGTTCCGCAGGTCTCTCGGCCCAGAAATCCGCTCAATATCGAGGCGGCTGGGCTGAGGCGCCGTGCGTCCGCGGTTGGCTGATCGGACGGCAGACTAGGCGCAGAGACACATCGCGCTGGCAACACGGGCCAAATCGACATGGCGACGCGTCACCAGGACGTTCGCCACACCAAGTTGGGAAGTTGCAAGCACAAGTCAATGGTGCCACACCAGGGGTGCGGCTACGCGCTGTGCGTTGCCAATCCTGCTAGCAACACAAGAAACTGCCCCGACCCTCGTTTCCGCGGGCGGGGCAGTTTCTTGTGTTTAGTTGATCAGGTTGCTGGGTTCGGGTTCACCTTGTCGAGTTGGTGAATACCCTCCAGCTCCTCCATGTCCTCAAGCTGAACGCCCTTGGTTTCCTTCACGTATTTCCACACGTAGAAGATCGAGGCGAAGGCACAGATGGTGAATAGCCCGTATGCCAGTCCCAAGGAGATCCCCACAAGCGTTGGGAATGAGACGGACACGATGTAGTTGGCAATCCAGTTGGCCATGACACCCACGGAGAGTGCGATGGCACGAATGCTGTTGGAGAACATCTCGCCAAGGAGCACCCAGACAATCGGTCCCCAGGTGGCCGCGAAGAATGCCACGTAGATATTGAGTGCCAGCACTGCAATGAGGCCCTGGGTGTCGCCGAGTATTGGGTTGTTGAGCGTCGCCGGATCAGCAAGATATTCCGGGCTTCCCTTGGTGACTGCGGGAGCGGTTGCGAACACGATCGTCAGTGTTGCCAGCATTGCGAACATGCCGCATGAGCCAATGATCAGCAGTGGCTTACGTCCGACACGGTCGATGAAGACAATCGCGACGACGGTGAATATCACGTTCACCGCACTGATAATTGTTGATGTCAGGAACGCCTTGCTGGTGTCAAATCCCACTGAAGCCCAGATGAGGTTCGAGTAGTAGAACACCGCATTGATGCCGACGAATTGCTGGAAGACGGCAAGGATGATTCCTACCCAAACGATGGGAAGAAGCCCTAGGCGCGGACCCTTGATGTCTGCCCATGATGGCTTCGGTTCGCCCTCGAGTGATTCCTTGATGCGTGCAACCTTAGGGGCAACGTCGCCCTTGAAGATCTTGCTGAGCACATCTTTGGCTTGGTCGAGCCGATCGATCGACACCAAGTAGCGAGGCGACTCCGGCAAGGTCAAGGCCAGAAGTCCGTAGATAACCGCTGGGACTGTCATGCAAAGGAACATCCACTGCCAGGTCTGAAGGCCGAGCCAGAATTCGTTGTTCGCTTGCACTGCGGCTTGCGAGCCGTCCGGTGGTGCCGGGAACTTGGTGGGGCCACCTGCAGCGGCAATAAGCAATTGGTTGACCAGCTGAGTGCCGAAGATGCCGATAACGATCGCGAACTGAAACAGCGACGACAGGCGTCCGCGAAGATGAGCAGGAGCAACTTCAGAGATGTACATCGGCGAAATGACTGCGGCAAGTCCGATAGCGAAACCACCGACGATGCGCCAGAAGACGAAGTCCCAGACACCGAATGGCAGACCCTGACCAAGACCGGCGATCAAGAAGAGGATTGCAGCGGTGACCATGACCTTCTTGCGGCCGAACTTGTTTGCCAAACGTCCGCCGACGAGTGCGCCGACAGCAGACGCGAGCAATGCAATCGCCACGATCTGGCCTTGGACGGCGTGGTTGGTGATATTGAAGTAGTGGTACACGCCAGCACTAGCGCCATTGATTACCGAGCTGTCGTAGCCGAACAGAAAACCACCGAGGGCGGCAATGATCGAGATACCGATCACCTTGCCTGTCTTGCTCGGCTCAACCTCCGCGGGTCCAGCCTTGTCGAGATTCGGAGCGTTCACCTGGTGCCTCCTGCTTTCGCGTGATTCAACGGACCTACGTTGATCGTTGCCGCATCCCGGGCGAGCGGCTCCTCAGCGGGGACAGTAGTTGAAACGTATAACCTTTTGCTCATCCTGCGTTTCACAAGATCACAGACGGTAATGGGGCAAATTGCCCCGCACTCACCCCAGCTGTATGGGGCTAGTGCCGCCGTTCCCTAGGGTGGCCGCACATCGTCGCCTTGAGTGCAGCATGTGGTCTTGATTCGCTCCAGTGAAAGGAACCCGGATGAGCGACCAAACGAAGCCCGTTCCTGGCTGGTATGGCGATCCTTATGACGGCTCTCAGCTGCGGTGGTGGGACGGAACGACCTGGACGTCGAACACACGTGAACGACCGGTTGTGGCGCCCGTTGCTCCGGTGCCACCGGCTGGGCCGGAAGCCGTTTCCGAATCAGCTCCTATTGCGAGCGACGAACCAGCTGCACCAGAACCTGCAGGAGCCGAAGCATCGGCGTCAGCACCAACTGAAGATGTTTCGCCGCAGCTACCTGCATCAACCGAAGCCGTCGGCGATACCGATGGGTACCCAGAGATCGGCCCTTATGTGCCGCCAGCAATCGCGGCCGAGGCAGACATGGTTCCGGCTGCCGTTGCTCCAACTCCGTCTGATGACATTGAGGCACTTGCCGCAGCTCCAAATAGTCGCCGAGGACTCAAGATCACATTGATTGTGATTTTGGTCGTCGTGGTGATCGCGATCGCTGGCGCCGCGGCCTGGTTCCTCCTCAAGCCCAAGGCGACGTCAGCTCCTGCGACTGCGCCGACGACAGCAGCATCCAGTTCGATAGCGCCCTCGTGTCAAAAGACCGTTGAAGCGCTCACTGCAAATGGCACTACGTCAAATGTCGTTGGGCGCCTAACCAGTACCGCTGCTGGTATTGACCTGCCGGGAGCGGTGCAGTACTTCAGTGCAGTCACCGCCCTGTCTTCGCCGGTGTTGGCGACGTCGGGCACTGAGTGTCTTGGTGCAGTTGGAACTCAGCAAGCACCCGCGACTTACGCAACTTTCATTTCGTCGTTCGCGAAAGCAGTCAAAGACGGTGTCGCGATTTCATCTGCAAATGTTGCTACCGGCAAGGTGCCTGCAGACCAGTCAGCCACTCTGACGACTGATGCCTCGCAATTGACCGCAGCATCAACTGCGGTCGGTTCCGCTCCAACGCCGCCAGCTACCCCGGCCCCGCCGCCGGGTCCGCCAACTGGTTGAGCGCATGGCAGAGACGACAAGCGATTCGGTACAGGTACCGCTTTGGTCACCGACTGCGCAACAAGTTGCTGCAACACGTATTGATCGATTGCGACGTGACCTGGTAGACGCGATTGGCATCGACCTGCCGGATACGGAAGCGCTTTATCAATTCAGCTTGGAACATCCCGGTGATTTCTGGGA
>JAHEXM010000236.1 GCA_023252115.1 Micrococcales bacterium
GGATTTGCAGGTGGCGGTCCCGGTGGCGGCGGAGCGCCCAGTGGCGGTCGCCCAGGTGGTGGCGGTCCCGGTGGCGGAAGCTTTGGCGGACGCCCAGGTGGCGGCGGCGGAGGTGGCCGATTTGGTGGACGCCCCGGCGGACGTCCGACACGGGGTCGTAAGTCACGTAAGGCGAAGCGTCAAGAGTTTGACAATATGCAGGCACCAACGATTGGTGGCGTAACTGTTCCGGTCGGTGGTGGACAAGTAGTTCGTCTGCCGCGCGGTGCTTCGCTGACTGATTTCGCTGACAAGATCAACGCAAATCCAGCTTCGTTAGTCACCGTTCTGTTCAACATGGGCGAGATGCTCACTGCAACACAGTCGGTAAACGACGACACGTTGGCGCTGCTGGGTGCTGAGTTGAACTACGTCGTAGAAGTTGTCTCACCGGAAGACGAAGACCGCGAGCTCCTCGAATCGTTCAACCTTGAGTTTGGTGAGGACGAAGGCGAATCGGCCGACATGATGGTGCGTCCTCCGGTTGTGACGGTCATGGGTCACGTCGATCATGGTAAAACTCGTCTGCTGGATGCGATTCGCAATACCAAGTTGGTCGATCGCGAAGCTGGCGGAATCACCCAGCACATTGGCGCATACCAAATCACCGCGCATGCGGGCACCGATGAGGAACGCGCAATCACGTTTATCGATACACCCGGTCACGAGGCGTTCACAGCAATGCGTGCGCGTGGTGCAAAGGTGACCGACATTGCGATCCTGGTGGTCGCAGCTGATGATGGCGTTAAGCCGCAAACGATTGAAGCGCTTAACCATGCTCAGGCGGCTGAGGTTCCAATCGTCGTCGCGGTCAACAAGATTGATAAGGAAGGCGCCGATCCAGCGAAGGTCCGCGGCCAACTGACTGAATACGGATTGGTTGCCGAGGAGTACGGCGGCGAGACCATGTTCGTGGACGTGTCTGCAAAGCAAGGACTGGGAATTGACGAGCTACTCGACGCAGTTCTGCTGACCGCTGATGCATCACTGGATCTGCGCGCAAACCGCGACCAAGATGCTCAGGGTGTCGCCATCGAAGCGCACCTCGACCGTGGTCGTGGCCCCGTGGCAACGGTGCTCGTGCAGCGCGGAACGTTACGTCCTGGCGCCTCGATAGTCGCGGGTGATGCGTTTGGTCGTGTCCGCGCAATGCTTGACGAGAATGGCGATCCGCTTGAAGAGGCATTGCCATCGCGTCCAGTCATGGTCCTGGGATTGACGACTGTTCCCGGTGCTGGCGACTCGTTCCTGGTTGTCGAGGAAGATCGAACTGCTCGGCAAATTGCCAATACCCGACAGGCCCGCGAGCGCAATGCGCAACTCGCGCAGCGTCGTGGTCGCCGCACCCTTGAGGACTTCCTCAAGGCAGCGGAGTCCGGTGAGGTTCAAGAGCTCAACTTGATCCTCAAGGGCGATGTGTCGGGATCGGTTGAAGCCCTTGAAGATGCATTGCTCAAGATCGAGGTTGGCGACGAGGTGTCGCTGCGCGTAATCGATCGCGGCGTGGGCGCTATCACCGAGAACAACGTCAACCTCGCCGTTGCATCAGATGCGGTCATCATCGCCTTCAACGTTCGCCCAGAAGGTAAAGCACGCGAGATGGCTGACCGCGAGGGCGTCGACATCCGTTATTACTCGGTGATCTACCAGGCCATCGATGATGTCGAGTCGGCACTCAAGGGCATGCTTAAGCCTGAGTACGAAGAGGTGCAACTGGGTACCGCCGAGATTCGTCAGGTATTCAAGTCGAGCAAGGCCGGAAACATTGCCGGTTGCTCGGTGCGCAGTGGTGTTATCAAGCGCAACACAAAGGCTCGATTGGTTCGTGACGGAAGTGTCGTTGCCGACAACCTGACGATCGATTCGCTTCGTCGAGAAAAGGACGATGCGACTGAGGTTCGAGAAGGATTCGAGTGTGGTATCGGCTTTGGTACCTACAACGACATCAAGGTCGACGATGTGATCGAGACCTTTGAACTGCGCGAGAAGCCACGCGCGTGAGTGACGAGTCGCCACGGGCACGACGCCTAGCCGATCGAATCAAGGTCATTGTGGCCGAGATGCTTGAGCGACGGATCAAAGATCCACGGCTTGGGTTCGTCACAGTGACTGACGCATGGGTGACGAACGATCTACGCGAAGCGACGATTTTCTACACCGTGTTGGGAACTGATCTCGAACGCAGCGAAAGTGCTGACGCTTTGGAGTCAGCCAAGGGCGTATTGCGCAGCGAAGTCGGCAAGCAGACGGGGGTGCGCTACACGCCGTCGCTGACGTTCGTCGCTGATGCGGTGCCAGAGAATGCTCGCCACATCGAAGAGTTGCTCGCTAAGGCTCGCGAAGCGGACGCCAAGAAGAGCCAACAAGCACAAGGTAAGGCGTACGCCGGCGATGCAGATCCGTATCGGGTTGCCCCCGACGACGAGGTAGCGTCCGACGGACCGACGACGTGACCTGGGAGCAACCACCTAGCGAAGCTGATTGGGATCAACTGGTTGGCGCGCTTAGAACAGCTAAGTCGGCGCTGTTGCTTGCTCACGTCAACCCTGACGGAGACGCATTGGGCTCAGCTTTGGCTGCCGGAATCGCGTTGAAGAGCCTCGGCGTCGACACTTCCGTATCGTTTGGCGATACGCCGTTCCATATGCCACATTCGCTGACCTGGTTACCAGGTCAGGAATTGCTGGTTGCTCCCCAAGAAGCGCCGCGCAACGTCGACGTCGCAGTCAGTTTTGATGCCGCTTCGTTTGACCGTCTCGGAATCCTTGGCCCGATCGCTCAAACGGCGGCACTGTTCGCAGCGGTCGATCATCATCGGTCGTATACCGGATTTGGCACTCTGTCGATTGTTGACGTGAGCGCACCAGCAACCGCCGTGCTGGCACTTGATTTGGTTGACCGGCTCGGTGCCGAGCTCAGCGCCGACATCGCAACCTGCATTTACACCGGCCTGTCAACTGACACCGGCTCGTTCAAATTCGCCGGCACAACTGCCGAGACGCATCGCATCGCGGCTCGGTTACATGAGGCCGGAATACATCACGATCTGATTGCACGCGCCGTATTCGACGATCAATCATTTAACGCACTTGCGCTGCTCGGGGTTGCATTGTCCAAAACGCATCTCGATGCCGAAGCGTTCGGCGGACTCGGCTTGATCAGCACGCAAATCTCGAGCGCGGATCGCACCGCTTTTGGACTGCCGTTAGATGCGGCTGAATCCGTTATCGACGTGATCCGGACGGCATCAGAGGCCGAAGTCGCCGCAGTTGTCAAAGAAGGAGACGACGGAGTGTGGCGCATGTCCACGCGCAGCAAAGGAAAGGTTGACCTAGGTGCGGTCTGCACGGCACTGGGTGGTGGCGGACACCGTTTCGCAGCTGGGTTTTCTGCCCCTGGTTCAGCCGACGAAGCAATTGAGTTATTGCGCGGCGCGATCGACGAATCGCTGTCCGCGAGCTGACTCATGAGTAACGGTCAACATGGCTTCGTGATTGTCGACAAGCCTAGCGGCTGGACATCGCATGATGTGGTGGCGCGACTTCGCAAGCTGGCCGGCACCAAGAAGGTTGGGCATGCAGGGACGTTAGATCCCATGGCTACCGGTGTTTTGGTGTGCGGCATTGGTGGTGCAACTCGACTCTTAGGTCGGATCACCCTTACCGACAAGGAATACGAAGCCACTATCCGGCTGGGGTACTCAACAACCACCGACGATGCGCAAGGTGAAGTTGTTGCAGTTGCGCCCCCGAAGTGGTCACCAGAAACGGTGGCAAATGATCGAGCGAAACTGACGGCGACACTTAGCGCCTTTACCGGCGAGATAATGCAACGTCCGAGTTCGGTCAGTGCGATCAAGGTTGACGGAAAGCGTGCTTACGCAAGAGTTCGCGCGGGCGAAGACGTCGTCTTGCCGGGGCGAGGCGTG
>JAHEXM010000237.1 GCA_023252115.1 Micrococcales bacterium
TCTCGCAAACGCGGACGAAACGTCCGTTTCCCGCGTGGGGTAAGGGTCATTTCGTCCGCGTTTGGAGTGCGCTCACGGCATAGTCACTTCGCTTTGAAGTGCTCGCCGAGGATTTTGGGTACGCGAGCAATCAACCATTTGCGAGCCTCGGATGCAGTTGTTGGGATGTCGGCAGGGTCCTCGCCGGTTAGCCGAGCGACATTTCGCATCGTCGCTTCACCGAGCTGCGAGACGAATTCTTTATGCGCTTCCTTCTTCTTGTGCCTGAGCAAACCAGCGTCGGGAGCGTCACCGAAAGCCGCCTGTTTCTCGGCAGCGGTCAACTCAACTGGCTCGTAGGGCGGTGCCTCAATGTGATCAAGGCCCTGTCGTGGTTCCGATCTGTTGAAGGCAACCGCCAGGCTCGGCGCGGCTTCGTCGCGTCGAGTCAACGCTGGTCCGAGATCAAGTTGGTCCCGCAGAGTTCGAAGCACCGAAGTGGTGTGGAACAGATCGGTAATAACCGTGCCCCGTTTTGTGTAGGGCGAGATGACAATGGCTGGGACTCGAATTCCAAAGCGGTCAAACTTGAAGTCCTGTTGACCCGGAATGTCGTCGGGGATTGGTGCGGCTGGCGGTGGCACATGGTCGTAGCAACCGCCGTGCTCGTCAAAAAGAACAATCAGCGCGGTCTTGTCCCACTGTGGAGATTGACGAACAGCGTTGTAGACCTTGGCCAAGAATTCCTCGGCAGCACGGATGTCCGTCGGGGGGTGGTAATCAGCAAGCTCTCCTAGAAACATTTGCGGCTCAACCCACGAGTAAGTAGGAAGCGTCCCAGCTTTCGCAGCTGAAAAGAACTCTTCGTGATGCGCTGAGTGCTCGTGCCACATCTTGATATGCCGCAGGCCCGCGAGGTTGATCGCGCAGTCCGGGACAACATCACCTTTTGCGAAGTATGTCTTCCAGCTGGTGCCTTTCTTCGTGAGCAAGTCAAAGAGATTGGGCGCTTCTTGGTTCCAGGCGTAGCTGACGACGTTGTCGTTGTCGATCTTGCCCAAGCTCGTGGCGCAGTGGTAGAAGGATCGGTTGGGGAAGGTGCAGGTCGGCGCTTCGCAGTGCCAATGAGTAAAGACTGCATATTCCTCAGCAAGTCGATTGATGACCGGTGCTGTCTCGGGAGTGAACACGGCTCCGATCTGTTGCATTTCCTCGTCGGTTGGCTCGCGCTCCTTCTCCCAGATGAAGTTCCAGTAGTAATCCTCAGCAAAGCCAGCCATGCCTGGTTTGGAAGCGTCCGTTGGAACGTTGTATGGCGCTTCCATCGGGTCGGGGAACAACGGGTACGGAGACTTTCCACCGTTTGATTCAGGAATGTTTTTCCCGAACATCTGAACATTGACGTTGCCGTAGCCCTCGCCGGGATCAGGTAGCGGTGCAGTGAAGTCGGAGGTTGGCGCAACCCGGACGGTTCCCTTTGGGTAAGGCAGAACGATGTCGCGGTCGCGAATTCCATCCTCTGCCGGAATGTGTGGCAGGTGCCCCAGCAGATTGTCGAACGACCGGTTCTCGAACATCAGAACGACCCAATTTTCGATCCGATCAATCATCTGAGTCTCCTATTTGTTGAGCACCACTAGCGCTGGCTATTGCATCTTCTACCGAAGCAAATACGTGCTGTTCACCGAGGGCCTTGTCGACCCCGATCATGCGAATCGCTCGCTTGGCGTTGCCTTGTGTAATGACAAGGTCTAGCTGTACGCCTCGCTTAGTGCAAGTCGAATCGAGTTCCAGCAGGGTGCTGGTACCGGTGTAGTCGATGTCATCCATTCCACTGGTATCGACAATCAATTGCCGCGGCTTGTTCGGTCCATCCGCAATTGCCGCAAGCATCTCTTGGTGGAACCAATTGGCATTGGCGAACCACAAAGGCCCATTCAGTCGGCGAACCACTACTCCTGCCGGGGTCACGCGTTCGTCATCACCTGACTGTGGCCCCCAATCTCCGGAGGATGATGGTGTCAAGGTGAGGATCTCTGGCCGGGCTGTTCGGCGTGCCCGATCAATGAGCGCAGCGAACAAAGCGATCAGCACACCGAGTTCGACACCGAGCACGACAACGCCGGCCAGTGTCAGCGCCATCAGCGCAAAAGCCGGTTTGCTCAGTCGGTACATCCGCTTCATTTCATCGAAGCGAAAGATCTTGACTGAGATAAAAATCATGACGGCTGCCAGAGTCGCGTAGGGCAAATCGGCAACTAGTTCGCCGCCCCAGATAACGATGACCAAAAGGATGGCTGCCGAGATGAGTGCCCACGCTTGAGTGCGCGCGCGTGATGACCCAACAAGAGCGGTTGACGAGGGACTCGCATCAACTGGAGCCGCGCCAAGAATGCTGGCAGCAACGTTGCTCGCACCCACGGCACCGAAGTCGCGTCTGATATTGATTTCGAAATTTCCGGCAACCCCTGCTGAACGTGAAGTTGCTGCGGTTTGTGCTAGGGCAATCAGCGCAACAGCCAGCGCAGTGGGCAATGCTTCGCGAATCGTCGTGAGCGTGATGTGCGGGAAGTGAAGCGGCGGCAGCCCCTTCGGAAGCGGACCAAGGACCGCGAGTCCATGGTTGCGCAAATTCAGGATCGCCACGATAAAGATCGCTGCGATAACAACAACAAGAATGCCGGGAATCTTGGGCGTTAGGCGCGCCCCAATGAACAGCGCGACAAGCGAGGTGACAGATACCGCAACGCACAGCCAGCTGATGTGATCGAGGTTGCGGATAAGTTCACCTAAGCGGTCGAGCACATGGCCTGATTCGGCAGGCAGACCCAACATGTCAGGGAGTTGCGACACCACGATGATGATCGCGACGCCTCCCATGAAACCGGTGATGATGGGGATCGACAACAGGTCACCGATCCAACTCATCTTGCAAATGGCAACCGCGATGAAGATCAGCCCGACGATTAACGAGACCAGGATCACCAGGTTTGAATAGTCACCAGTGCCCGCAGCAGCGATTGCAACGATCCCCGCGGCCACCATTGGCGCCGTTGTGCTGTCTTGCGCCACAGTGAGGTGACGATTCGTCGTGATGATCGCGGTGACAACACAGGCGGCAATGAATGCGTAGAGCCCGGTTGCGGGTGGCATGCCAGCAAGATGTGCGACGGCAATCTGCCCGGGAATGGCTACAGCGGCAATCGTGATACCAGTGATGAGGTCACGGATCAGCCATGAACGCCGATAGCCAGACAGACTCGGAAACAGAAACGACACCAGTGATGCCTAGGCAGAAGCTGCAGTGCCGCGGACCTCGAGGTGGCTCATGAGGTGGGCGGTAGCGGCGGCAATCTCATCGACCGCAGTGTTGAACGCCGCAGCATTGTGTGACGCCGGCTCGCGGAAGCCCGATACCTTTCGCACGTATTGCAGCGCAGCAGCGCGGTAATCGGCGTCATCGGCCGACTCAACGAATGGCGGGCGCAGGGTTTTGATGCTTCGGCACATGGCGCCCAGTATTGCTTGCCGAATGCGCGTTAGCCAGACGCGGTTAGCTAGATGTTTCGACCGGCTCGGGGATCGCCGCGTGCGGTTCGGTCCGCAGGATCTTTGCGGCCCAGACCGGCAAGTACCAATTCCAGCGACCAAAGAGCGACACCAACGCGGGCACCAGCAATGCACGCACGACTGTGGCGTCGAGCAGAATGCCGATTCCAAGCGCTGTGGCAAAGACCTTGATGTCGGTTCCTGGAGAGCCAAGTAATGCAATGAACGCCATGAAGAGGATCAAAGCCGCGCACGTCACCAATCGGCCAGTGCGCCCAAGCCCCTGAATTACTGCTTCTTTGGTGCTTCCGGACTTGTCGTATTCCTCGCGCATTCGAGCGAGAATGAAGACTTCGTAGTCCATCGACAGGCCAAACAAGAATGCAAAGATCATTACCGGAAGCCAAAACGTGATTGCCCCTGTTGCATCGAT
>JAHEXM010000238.1 GCA_023252115.1 Micrococcales bacterium
CTAGCGGCCGAGAACGTTCAGGTTGTTGACGTCGCATCGCTGATGCTCGAGTCGGTCAAGAAGTAACCGACCGCAACCTCTTCCGCAAACGCGGACGAAATGACCGTTTCCGCACCGTTTTAAGGGACGTTTCGTCCGCGTTTGCGAACAGGTAGGCAGCGGTGACGTGGCACCTAAGAAGATGTTGGTGGCAACGGCGCTGTCGTTAGGTTCAGATCCGTGGTCATCGGGCACAGGTTATTTCCGATGACGTAGCCGCGCTTCTTTGCTTCTGCGACGATCCGCGGTACAACCTGCGCCGTCACCGCACCGTGGTTGCCACCGTCGTGGAGCAGGATGACGTATCCCGGTTTCCAGCTCTTAGTGATCGTCTTCATGATGGCGTCCGGATCTGGCCGCGCCCAGTCCTCAGTGTCACCGGTCCAGCGCTGAATTCGCATACCAAGATGGGATGTTTCCCACGACAGGTTTCCGCTGTATGAACCGTACGGCGGGCGCGAACACGTGGGGGCCAGACCGGTCACCTTTTCGATTTCATTCTTAACTTTCGTCAGCGCTTCGCGATCAGCCGCCCTGGTCCACTTGGACATGTCGAGGTGCATCCAACCGTGAGCACCAACGGTGGATCCCTGGGCTATCTCACGCTTTACCAGGGCCTTCGAAGCCGCGGTATCCGAGATGATGCTGCCGATCGTAGAGAAGGTTGCGGGGGTATTTGTCTTAGCTAGCGCGTCCAACACCAAGTTAGTGCTGCCCGGCTCGGGGCCGTCATCAAAAGTCAGGTAGATCGCGGGCTTTCCGTTGATCGTCTCGGGGCCGTCGAACGCGATCGTCGAGAAGCCTGGCGGCGGCATGTTGATCGTCTTGGAGTTCGATGGAGTTGGGCTACTCGTCGGTGAAGACGTTGAATGACTTGAGGCAGTGTTTGCTGCGCAGCTCGCGCATCCGACAAGTGCCACGCAAAACAAAGCGACAGTTCGAGTTCGTACACCCACTGCATGATGATCTCACGCTAGGCGGGGCCTCCCGGAGGCTGCGTCAAGAAACGGCTCCGGGGCGAGTCAGTCCAGAAGGCACGCCAGTGCTCGTGGGAGTGGGAACCGGACTTGCGGTCTCGCCGGGTTTGGTCATTGGGCATAGCTGACCAAATTCATAACCACGCGACTTGGCAAGCGCAACAGTTCGGCGAGTGACCTCCGATGCGATGCGGCCATGACCTCGACCGTCATGCATCAAAATCACGGAACCCGGAACCAGCTGGCTCGAAATTGTTTGCATCATCTTGTCGACGCCTGGCAACTGCCAGTCCTCGGTGTCGATACTCCACAACTGAATCCGCAAGTTCTTACGCTTTGCCTCGACAAGTACTGCTTTGCCGTATGAGCCGTATGGCGGCCGGAAACAGGTGGGCGTCGCACCAGTTAGTTGGGGGATGAGCGACGTCATCGTATTGAGTTCTTTGACCACCGTGATGCGGCGCCATTTCAACATGTCCCCGTGGGTGAATCCGTGCACAGACACTGAGTGGCCCTGCGCGTACTCATCCTTGATCAGCTGCTGCTCCTGGGGTGTTTGCATAAACATTCCCAAGACAAAGAACGTGGCCGGCACATTGAGGGTCTTGAGTTCATTGAGCACCAAATCGGTACTGCCCGGATCAGGGCCATCGTCATAAGTGAGATAAACCATCGGGTGGCCGTTGCGATGTTCCGGTCCACCAAACGCAACAGGCGCAAGTCCAGTGACTCGGACCGGCGATGCGGACGCTGAAGCCGAGTCCGAGGTTGACGGTGATGCCGATACCGACGGGCCGACTGAAGCCGTCATCGTTGGGGCGAAGAACAAGAATGCAACGGCCGCAAGGGCCACCGCTATTACGCCGACGATGATCCCGATCCGAGCACTCACCCAGAGATCATGTCACGTGTTCAACGCCCGCACTGCCGATAGCGCACAGATCTAGGACGAGGCGTTTCTGTTGTACTGCGAAGCAACCGGGCCTGACTGATCCATGTATTTGGAATTCAGCTCCGGGTGGCCATATCCACGCTCCACTGACTTGTCGATCTTGTGGAACGAGAACTGTCCGATCCGCATGCCCGGCCATAGCTTGATTGGCAACGTGGCAACGTTGGACAGCTCCAAAGTGACTTGGCCTTTGAATAGCGGATCAACGAAACCAGCAGTTGCATGGATGAGCAGGCCAAGTCGCCCGAGTGATGACTTGCCCTCAACACGTGCGACCAAATCATCGGGAAGACCAACCACCTCAAGCGTCGTTCCCAAGACGAACTCGCCGGGATGTAGCACGAACGCCTGGCCCTCTTTGACGGCAACTTTCTCCATCAGGTCCGAGGGTTTGTCATACGGGTCGATCACGTCGCAGGTGTGGTTGCGGAAGACCAGGAATTCGTTACCAAGACGCACATCCACGCTTGCTGGCTGGATCTGCTCTGGCTCGATGGGGTCCACAATGAGTAAGCCGTCGGCGATCATTTTGCGGATAGTTCCGTCGGACAAAATCACGTTCCGAGATTACACGCATACCGCGGCAGTTCATTTGCAATACTCGACCGCCTCGCGGGTGTAGCTCAATGGCAGAGCGTCAGCTTCCCAAGCTGAACACGGGGGTTCGATTCCCCTCACCCGCTCCGAGTGAGGTTAGCCCGGGCCTCTGGTCCGTTCGTGGGTCCGCTGGTGCATTTTCCCGAAATCGTGTTTAGCATCGAGAGCGATCTTTAATCTGGCCTCTGGAGACGCGAATGCGGGCAAATTGGCACCTGGTCGGGCGTCGTGGTCTCACGGCGGCAATTGCCTGCCTGGTCAGTCTCGCCTTGGCGATGCTCGGTCTCGCAGTCGCGCCTGCCGCACATGCCGATACATGCGTACTCGACGAATGCATAGTGTCAATCAATCCGAATACTGGATCTACCGCCGGCGGCGAAACGGTCACGCTGACCATCTCTTCTGCTGAAAATGCAAACATTGATCTTGTCACTCGGGTGGATTTCGATTCGACCGCGGCGACGGAGATGACCGTCACATCACCCACCACGCTGACTGTGGTCACGCCGGCCCATTTAGCCGGTCCAGTCAATGTGAGTATTCAGGGAAGCACTACTGAAAATCCATTTACTTGGCATACCGCCTCCAATGCATACACCTACGTGGCGCCGACCCCACCGACGCCGACGATCACCGCGATTGGTTCGGACCGGGGATTGGCCTCTGGCGGGACGCCCTTGGTCATCTCGGGGACCGGGTTCCAATCGAATATGACGGTCGCTATCGGTGGCGTGGATTGTCCGGTGCAATCCAGAGTCGGAACAACCCAAGTCCTCTGCCTCACCGGAGCCGCGCCGTCGCACACGGCGGGAAGGTATCCGATAGTCGTCACCAACCCGCCTGGGGTGAGCGCAACACTGGCAAGCGGATACCGCTACCTGACCAACAGCCAGCTGACAGATGAACTGGTGTACCAGAGCGCTCTGGACAACTTTCGAAACTGCGTGGCCAGTGGTGGCGCGAAAGATTGGTTCACATTTCTTCTCGTTGCCACGATCGCATCGGCCTGTTTGCCGAACAAACCCGAGACCTGGCAAAAGAGCGCGGGACGATCCGAGTTGACCGCATCTGTCACCTTCACCGTCGGTGATAGCACTGCATGTTCGGCGACGTTTGTTGAAGATGTTGCGAGCTGCAAACCAAGCAACCAAATTGCAAAGCAAATCAAAAAGGGCGCGAAAGTTGCCATGGCTATCTCTGGTTCGGTATCGGGGACCACTGTCTCGGCTACGACGGCGGCCGAGAAGGTAAATGCCGTGACCATTTATCTGCGGACAGCGGCGGCGAGCGGGTCCGGTAAGTCACGAACAGTGACGGCAAGTGGCGTGGGAAATCGCGGACCAGCAGTCACCCTCTTTGCCAAGAAGGGCAAGAAGTTC
>JAHEXM010000009.1 GCA_023252115.1 Micrococcales bacterium
AGATGTCGCGCAAATCGCTACCGCAACGTCGTGGTGGTCTGACGTCCTCTCGACCTGAGTCGCACACTTGTCACCCGGCGGTTTCGGCGTGGCGTGAGAGACTGAAGAACGTGGAAACGCCAGCGGAACCAAGCTCTGTGGAATTGGCTGCAATGACTCGCGCCATTGAGCTTGCTGGATCTCCGGGCGTGCCGCACGGACCAAATCCCCGTGTCGGCTGCGTGATCCTGGATCCGAGTGGTCAAACGATCGGTGAGGGATTCCACGAAGGAGCCGGCAGTGCTCATGCTGAAGTCAACGCGCTCGAAGCGGCCGGCGCAGCGGCGCGCGGCGCCACTCTCGTCGTCACACTGGAACCGTGTAATCACCAAGGTCGAACACCGCCGTGCTCGGCGGCGGTGATCGCAGCTGGCATATCCCGCGTGGTCTATGCGCAATCTGACCCAAATGCGATAGCTCAGGGCGGAACTGCGGTACTGAAGGATTCAGGTATCGAAGTGGTTGGTGGCGTTCTGGCCGACGAGGCCGAATTACTGAACGGGCCGTGGTCAATAGCCTGCCGACGGGGATTGCCGTTCGTCACGCTGAAGTTGGCGGCAACGCTGGATGGACGCATTGCAGCGGCCGATGGTTCGAGTCGTTGGATAACTGGACCTTCTGTGGCCCGTGACGTGCACGAGTTACGCAACCATGTTGACGCAGTGCTGGTTGGCACTGGGACTGTTCTCGACGACGATCCGCAGCTGACCGTGCGCAACGTCGACCTGGTCGGCAACCAGCCGATCCGCGTCGTCATGGGCGAACGCGAGGTTCCATCGACCGCTCAGGTACTCGATGATGCCGCACCAACACTGAGGCTCAAAACCCGTGACATCGACGTTGCGTTGAAGAACTTGTTCGCTGAGTCCGTGCGGCATGTCCTAGTTGAAGGTGGCGGGACTATTGCAGCTGCTTTCATTCGCGCAGGCCGGGTAGATCAGATCCGGTGGTATGTCGCTCCAGCAGTTCTGGGTGCTGGTATCTCAGCGATTGCGGACATGGGGATCTCAAACATTGGCGGTGCTGTCCGTTGGCACACCGAGGCGGTGCATCAGATCGGCGACGATGCACGTATCGACATGAGAGCACAGCCAGCAACCGATACAACTGAAGGTGGGCGATAGGGATGTTCACCGGCATTATTGAAGAACTTGGCAGTGTTATCGCGATTGACAAACTCGATGGCAAAGCTGCCCGGCTCCGCATCAACGGCAAAGTCGTGGCTGCCGACAGCTCGCACGGTGACTCGATTGCCGTTAACGGGGTCTGCCTTACCGTCGTTGAAGTTGACGGCGATGAATTCACCGCCGACGTTATGGCCCCGACTCTCGAGTTCACGACAACGGGTTCCCTTGAGCCGGGTGCTCAAGTCAATCTGGAGCGGGCTGTGCGTGCGAATGATCGCTTCGGTGGTCATGTGGTCAGCGGTCACGTAGATGCAGTCGGCCAAGTGCTATCGCGAAAGGCTTCGGATCATTGGGAAACTGTTCAGATCTCGGTCCCGGGCCGTTTGTTAAGGCAGTTGGCGATCAAGGGATCGGTAGCGCTCGACGGTGTGTCCCTAACTACTTTCGGGGTGAGTTCTGCCGATGTCAGGGACGGTTCTGACGGTTGGCTTGAGGTCTCGCTGATTCCCACAACGATCGCGGAAACTACCCTAGGAGCGCGAGGTGTTGGCGATTTCGTCAACATCGAAACCGACGTATTGGCGAAATATGTCGATCGGCTGCTTGAGAGAAGGCCCGAATGATTCCGGCAGAAGAGCTCAATTGGGAAGAGGATCACCCTCGTCCCAAAAAGAAGCCTGCCCCAGTTGCGGACCTTCAACCGCCTGCAAGTGCCAGGCGCGCGGGAAGCGCGGAAGCGGTGGCGCTTGATTCAATTCCACAAGCCATTGCCGATATCAAAGCCGGCCGTGCAGTGATCGTGGTCGATGATGAGGACCGAGAAAATGAAGGTGATTTGATTTTTGCGGCCGCGAAGGTCACGCCCGAACTGGTCGGCTTCATGATTCGCCACACCAGCGGAGTGGTTTGCGTTCCAATGCAGGGCCGCGACCTCGATCGCCTACAACTGCCACCGATGACTTCAATCAACGAGGATCGCAAAGGAACGGCGTACTCAGTCAGTGTCGATGCGCGAGATGGCGTGAGCACAGGCATTTCTGCAACGGATCGTGCCCACACCATACGAGTGTTGGTGGATTCGTCGACTGAAGCTTGGGAACTCACTAGACCAGGACATGTTTTTCCGTTGCGAGCCGTCGCCGGTGGAGTCTTACGCCGAGCTGGACATACCGAGGCATCCGTCGATCTTGCTCGCCTCGCGGGTTTGGAGCCTGCCGGTGTGATCTGCGAACTCGTTGAAGAAGACGGCTCGATGATGCGCGCGAAAGCCTGCCGGGAGTTCGCTAACACACACGGCCTCACGATGATCTCGATTGCTGACCTCATCGCCTACATCCGCGAGCATGAAACACATGTCGAACGCGTCGCCAATGCGAGTTTGCCAACGGAATTCGGAGATTTTCGCGCGATCGGATATCGGGACACCGTTGACGGTCAAGAACACATTGCCTTGGTGATGGGTGAGATCGGCGACGGCGAGGATGTCCTCGTCCGTGTGCACTCTGAATGCCTAACCGGCGATGTTCTCGGTTCATTGCGTTGCGATTGCGGCCCACAGCTCACCGCAGCCATCTCCCGTGTTGCAGCAGAAGGTCGCGGTGTTGTTCTGTATGTACGGGGCCATGAAGGCCGCGGAATAGGGCTAGTCGAGAAGTTGCGGGCCTACGAGCTACAGGATCGAGGTGCTGACACCGTCGATGCCAACCTCGCTTTGGGTTTGCCGTCGGATTCGCGTGAATATGGAACAGGCGCCCAGATTCTGACTGACTTGGGTGTGCGCACTATGCGCTTGCTGACCAACAATCCAGCCAAGCTGGCAGGTTTGGAAGGCTATGGCTTGTCGATCGTTGGGCGCGAACGTATTGAGATGACACCCAACGATCACAACATCGAATACTTGCGCACCAAAGCCGCAAGGATGGGGCATCAGTTGGATTCGTTAGAGGAACTCAACGAATCGAGAAATGAAACCGACGGCAAAGGCGACACATGAGCGGCGAGGGCAAGACTGAAACTCCGCCACCCCCCGCGTCACATCTCACAGTGGCAATAGTGAGTGGCAGTTGGCACGACGAGATCATTCAAGGACTTCTTAAAGGTGCCAATGACGTCTGTCAAGAAGCCGGTATTCAGCCGACTGTTGTTCGGGCGCCGGGAGCATTTGAGCTGCCACTCGTAGCTGCCCGCTTGGCCGAAAAGCATGACGCGGTCGTGGCATTGGGCGTCATCATCCGCGGCGGGACGCCGCACTTCGAATATGTGTGCAATGCAGCAACCGATGGCTTGACTCGCGTGGCGCTCGATTCTGGAACGCCAGTCGGCTTCGGTGTCTTGACGTGCGATGACTATGAACAGGCCCGTGATCGTGCTGGATTGCCGGGATCAAGCGAAAGCAAGGGGCGCGAAGCCGCATTGGCGGCAATCGAGACAGCCTTGTTGCTTGAGCGTCTGTCCTAGCGGTGACCCTATGGTGGTGCAATGAAGACCTTTGACGAGCTTTACGCCGAGCTCTTAGCCAAGGCGGAAACCAAAGACCCAGATTCCTCCACCGTGGTTTTACTCAACGGCGGAGTCCACGCTGTTGGCAAAAAGGTCGTCGAAGAGGCTGCAGAGGCATGGATGGCCGCAGAACATGAAAGCCCAGACCGTGCGGCCGAGGAAATTTCTCAGTTGCTGTATCACGCGCAGGTCTTGATGATTGCCAGTGGCGTGACGCTCAAGGACGTCTATAAACAGCTTTAGGACTGCAAGAGCAACACCCGAGTATCGAATCGAGAGAAGGACTCAACATGTTGCGCGTGGCCGTACCAAACAAGGGCTCACTGAGTGAGCCTGCGCGATCGATGCTGCGTGAGGCGGGTTACCTCCGGTCGGGAATGATGAATGACTTGGTCGTCCAAGATCCCGAGAACGACACCGAGTTCTTCTTTCTGCGGCCAAAAGACATCGCCATCTACGTTGGGGCTGGCACAGTCGATCTTGGGATCACCGGTCAAGACATGCTTGCCGATTCAGCCGCCCCGGCGACGCAAGTATTGGATCTTGGGTTTGCGGCCTCAGCGTTTCAGCTAGCCGCTCCTGTCGGGGTCGCTCAGACGGTTCATGATCTTGCAGGTAAACGCATCGCAACGTCGTATGTCGGTTTGCTCGAAACGTGGTTACTCGCTCAAGGCGTCAAGGCAACAATCGTAAAACTCGACGGCGCTGTTGAGAACGCAGTGAAGCTTGGCATAGCCGATGCCGTCGCAGATGTCGTCGACACAGGTACCACCATGCGCCAAGCAGGACTCGAACCAATCGGCGAGCCGATTCTGCGCAGCAAAGCGCAGCTCATCCGGCCTCAGTCCGCGCAGCCGAACCAAGCAGCTGACACGTTCATCCACCGTCTTGAAGGTGTGATCGTTGCCAGAAGTTACGTCATCATGGATTACGACATCAGCATGGATTTAGTCGATGCTGCCACGACTATTACGCCTGGTTTGGAGTCGCCAACGGTCTCGCCTCTTGGCAAAGAAGGCTGGGTTGCTATTCGCGCACTAGTGCCGCGCGCCGATACTCAACGTGTGATGGATGAGCTGTATCAACTAGGTGGACGTGGCATTTTCGTTTCGTTGATCCACGCCTGCCGTCTGTGACATGTTGATCATGCAGTTGTTGTTGTTTTTGATCAGCTATAAGGTCTAAATCGCACTCTGAACGACAACAAGTGCATGATCAACGTACTTAAAGGAATGTTTGGCCATCTCCCCGGTAAGTGTTCACCGTACCCACGATTTCGCTGCCGCGAATCATGAGTAACTGCGCAAATCTCTCGCACAGTTCACCGGCCTTTGCGTGTCGAAACCACACCAAGTCTCCGATGGCCAATTTGTCGGCAACCTCACCACGTAGCGGCGTCTGCACTTCGCCAGCGCCTTCCTGGCTATCGAGTTTCAGACCAGTCGGTAGCCATGGTTGGGGGAGGCGGGAGGGGTCGGCAATGCCCGAGGCGATATATCCGCCACCGAGAACGGTGACTGTTTCTGGACCCGGACGGCGCACGACCGGCAGCGCAAATGTTGCCCCAGCGTCGAGATGAAAGTGGCGATAACCGTCAAACAGAGTCGGTGCATAAAACCCAGAACCAGCGGCAAGCTCAGTCAGTGATGAATCTGCTGCCGAGATCTCAAGTGATCCCGTTCCACCACCGTTGACGAATTCCAAGGTGGGTTGGCCGAGCCGTTCGAGTTCATTACGAATTGCGGCCACGGTTGCGCCTCGGCGTCGAACAAGTTCACGGGCAGACCCCGATTGCATTGCAGTGATGGCGAGTCCACGAACCCGTTTATGTGGCGGCCTGTTTCCCAGACCAGCAATCTGTGCCTCGTATGACATCGCGCCGACCAATCGAAGGCCATCCCGCTGCGAGATCTGGCGAGTCAATGCGACTGCTTGATCCGGGGTGCGAACGGGGGAGCGGCGCGCACCGATATGCACCGCAGAATTCATCGAACCTGGAATGGGACGCCATGACGCATCGATGTCGATGGCTACCCGGATGACCGCACCGCCCTCAGGTCGGGCGGTCTCGATGACATACAGCTGTGCGGGATCATCGACCATCAGTGTGATGCGGTCGGCCAGGAGCTGGTCAGAGGCAAGTGCTGCAATTGCGGTGCGATTCACCGTTGGGTAGGCGACCACGATGTCATCGAGGGCCGGATACTCATCCGATGCCGTGGCCAGCCAGAGCGCTTCGGGCAGCGTGAATGCGAGCACGCCCGCGTACCCCGGCGCTTTGAGTAGTTCCGTTAGCACGGAACGGCATCGCAGCGACTTGCTTGCGATACGGATGGGCTTGCCTGCCGCGCGTCGCCGCATATCTGCTTGGTTGGACTCGACCGAGTTCATATCAAGCACTGCAAACGGCGCATCTAGGCCAGCCGTTGCCGTTTCTAACCGTGCGCGTTCAACCTCAAGATTCATTTCGCCGCTTTCTGTGGCGGCGGCAATCCCTTAAGGGCGCGCGAGATTGCGTCGGCAACGGCATGTGGTGAATCAAACATCATCAAGTGAGCGGATCGCACGAGGAGGAAGTTCACGCGGGGACCAAATTGGGGAAGTCGGCGACGGCTGCGCTCAATCCACCTAGTTTCGAGACTGGCGAACGGTCGCCCTCTGCTCGCTCCCACCAGAACCTGAACCGGGATATCCGGCATCGCCGTCTGCTCTTCAAGTTCAAGCCCCTGAGAACAATGCCGGGGGAGTCGCACATCTTCCTTGAGAATTGTTCGCAAATGGCGAGGTGTCGAAATCAAGCGCCGTTGCTCGTCGGACAAGCGCGGGCCAGTTTTGCGAGTGGTATTGAAAAGCGTGCCCACTTTCTCGATCAACGGGCCACCATAGGTGGCGAACCGGTTGTTTTGGAACAGCAAACCGAGCGCTCGCGCTCGCAATGGCGGCGGTGTCCAATTTGCTTTCGCATACTCCGTTGGGTCAATTGCATCAACCAGCACCAACCCAACTGTCCGTTCTGGATACCAACGCGCCGTCGCCTCGGCAATTAGCCCTCCGTACGAGTGACCGACAAGCAGCAAGTCTCGATCGGGTACGACTTCATCGGCTACCGCAAGCAGACGTTCCACCTCGTGCCGCAGGTCGCGGGACGATTGGTTCGATGTGGGGGAACCGCCGAGTCCGGGCCGATCAAAACGAACGGCAGTCACGTTTTGCAGCAGGTCAATCACCGGATCCCAGTAGTCATACGAGATGCCCAAACCATCGGCAAAAATTGCCGCTGGACCCTCCGCTTTGGGGTGGTCAACAGCAACCCGCAATTGCTCGCCATCGACATCGATAACGGAGCCACCCAGGCCATCGACTGTCATGGTTGCTCCCTGCCCAATAGCTGACCGGGTTTCAATTCGATCAGAGTGACAGCTAACACGACTAGGAACGCCGAGAACATCACGACCTGAACCCTTTGGGTGATTCCCAGATCTGGCAGGAACTCCAGATACTGCGCGGCGATAAAGACGTTCAGTCCGGTATAGATCAAGCCAAAGGAGTAGCCGACAACTCCTAACGCGCGCCAACTAGATTGACGGTGAGACGCCACGCCAAAAGTCAACATGACCGCGTTAATTGCGAGGCCTTCCAAAATCCCAGTCACGCTGTGCGATTCATGTTCGAAACTCACCTGACCGAGTTCTTCGCGCATTCGACATGCCGCATCCAGCGTCGGCACACAGTCCAAGGCAAGAAAAGCATCGGCGGCTGTGAGCACGCCGATCACCACCAGACAGATTTGGCCGATTCGCACGATCTTGCGGTTCGGGAACTCGTGCCAGAGGAACGCCGACGCCAGCAAAAGGCATACTCCCTGAAGTGCGTCGGCGGTATGAAAGATCCAGGCGCCCGGTTGACCGTCAGCACCTAGCTCGCTGACGAATGACGAGAACGGGCTAAGAGTGCTCCCAGCTGCAGAAGCAAGCACAAAACCGCAGTTGGCAACTGCTGCGATCAGGAGCAGAGCAATGCCAATAAGTCGCGAGGCCGATCTGCCCTGGGCCTTGACCGATTGGGCATTTGCCGTTGACACAGTCACTCACGCTAGCGTGCCGTTGTGGCAATCGCTGTTTCCGCTGTCCTTGAGGCACTCGTGGACCCAGGAAGCTTCGAATCACTGGGGCAGCTATCGCCGCCACGGGCAGAGGTTGGTTTGCCCGATTACCTGGCGAGGCTATCTGCAACACGTGATCAGACGGGGCTCCCTGAGGCAATTGTCACTGGAACGGCGCTAATCGACGGCTACGAATGCGTAGTAATAGCGAGTGCATTTGAGTTTCTGGCGGGGTCAATTGGGCAAGTCGCTGCCGACTCAATCGTTGCTGCCTACACCCACGCGACCGACGTTGGATTGCCTGTCCTGGCGCTGCCGTGCTCAGGCGGGACACGGATGCAGGAAGGAACGTCGGCATTCTTTCGAATGATCGACATCGCGGAGGCGGCGCAACGCCATCGCCGAAGCGGCAACCTGTCGATTGCGTGGATGCGTAATCCAACGACCGGCGGGGTTTTAGCCTCATGGGGTTCATTGGGACAGATTACTTTTGCTGAACCCGGTGCCTTAGTTGGTTTCCTTGGTCCGCGGATCTTCGAGACCCTCACCGGTGAGAAGTTTCCTGAGGGTATTCAAACGTCGGAAAGTTTGGCACGTGCAGGTGTAGTTGATGGCGTCGTTGCGCTAAACGACCTGCGGGTGACTGTGGCAACCATTCTTGACGTCGACATCAACAAGGAACCGACCCCTGTTGCAGCTCGACCGGATGCGCCGGAGCCCTCTGTGCCGTCGATTTCTTCTTGTTTGGCAAGCACCGAACGGATCAACCGACCGGGGTTTGTCGAATTCATTTCTCAATGCACCGAAGTCACCGAATTGCATGGCACCACGCAAGGCGAACGCAGCGACATGCTTCGCCTTGCTTTGGCGCGAATCGACGGCGTCAGTTGCATTGTTGTCGGGCAAGATCGCAGCGCACAAGCATCAGGCGCAAGTTTGGGTCCGTCGGCCTTGCGGCAAGCTCGCCGGGGATTCGCGTTGGCCGATGAGCTCGGACTTCCGATTGTCACCATTGTCGATACCACCGGTGCTGAACTTTCTGTCGACGCGGAATTGGGTGCGTTGGCCTGCGAGATAGCCTGCTGCATGGCCGACCTTGGTGCCGCTGTTGTTCCATCAGTTGGCGTGGTGCTTGGTCGTGGTTGCGGCGGGGGAGCGTTGGCGCTGCTGGCGACCGACGCGGTAATAGCTGCTCAACACGCCTGGGTTTCGCCGCTGCCGCTTGAAGGTGCCTCGGCGATTCGCTTTCGGTCTGCCAACTTTGTCGACAAGGTTGCCGTGGACCTGGGAATTGATGCTCACTCATTGCAACAAGCTGGAGTCGTAGACCTTGTCGTGGCCGAGGTGCCGGACGCTGCCGATGAACCAGTCGAATTTATTGCTCGCCTGATTTCAACCGTCGGTGGCCAGTTGAGGGACGCCCTTCATGGTTGAGGAACGGTTTGACGGCAAACAGATCCCGGCGCCGGAATTTGACAACGACGACGGCCACGCGTGGCCCGCCGTCGTCGAGGCGCTTGCCAACTTCAGTGCAGGTGCTGCAGACAAATACTCCGTAGCTGGCGCGTTGGCGGGGGCACGATTGCTGGTGCCGATCGTTGCGATTCTGGATAGCGCCGAGACTGACGACGCGGGACACCAGGTCGAGAAGGACAGTCATATGGCGACAGTCACGATTGTCCGCCCAGATGGGCTGCGCGGACTGTTAGCTTTCACCGGGTCTCAGTCGATGACCGATTGGGGTCAAGAATGCCGACCGCTAGCAGCATCCGCGGAACGCGTGGCGATGGCTGCACTTCAGGAGAACGCCGATGTCGTGATCCTCGATATCGCTGGACCCAACCAATTCATCGTCGAAACACCGGGTTTGCTTGCGCTGGCCGAGGGGCGAATCTGGCTACCGCCGATTGATGACCCCGAGGTCACCGCGGCCATTCACCAGATCCTGGCAAACGTTCCCGGTTCCCAGAACTTCGCCTTCGAAATCCAACCTGGTTCCGATGCCACCGACCTGCGAGTGGTGGCTCACCCCAGTGCAGGTACGGCGCCCCTTTCCACCACCGATGTCGTGGAAGTATTGAAAGCCGCTGCTCAAGATATGCAGAACAACCCTCTGCTGGCGTCCCGCGTCCCACAAGGCATCGAATTCGGTCTGCTCAATTGAGCCACCCCCTGCCGCTCGCGCTTTTGGGCCCTGTCCCTCCCGCTCCGCTTGTACTTTCGGGCCCCACTTCAGCCCTGAACGAGGGAAATCGGCGCCCTATTGACGGCGGACGCTTGAAAGGCCCGTTGCCGAAACGTAGACCCTCGTCGTGTTGAGGAAATGGGCCCGCAAAGTGGCCGACGCCCCCAGCAATGCATGCTGCTACCCTTGTCACAACCCTTTGGGCCGAGTTTCGATTTGGCCCGAAAGCCCAAGCGGAGACCTCTCCCACCTAGGCATCGACAAGATGTCGGGTTTGGCAGCTGCCCGAACGTAGGGCAGTCACGGTGACGCAGCGCGAGCCGCGTCGTCTGAGGTATCGGCACGGGTGTGCGCGCGAAAGCGCTGTGCAGGACCAAAGCCGCAGTACCCGACGACGAAGGAGGCGCCATCAGCGTCGAGCCCCGCATCAATGAGCGGATTCGAGTCCCCGAAGTGAGACTCGTAGGTCCAGCTGGCGAGCAAGTTGGCATCGTGCGTATCGAAGATGCGTTGCGACTAGCTCAAGAGTCTGACCTTGATCTTGTTGAAGTAGCACCCATGTCCAGGCCTCCGGTCTGCAAACTCATGGACTTCGGCAAGTTCAAATACGAGTCAGCGTTGAAAGAACGCGAAACACGTCGTAACCAAACGAACGTGATCATCAAGGAGATGAAGCTCCGACCCAAGATCGATCCCCATGATTACGGCACCAAGCGGGGACACATCGAGCGGTTTTTGAAGCAGGGCGACAAAGTGAAAGTCACGATCATGTTCCGTGGTCGCGAGCAGTCCAGGCCAGAACTTGGCTTCCGGTTGCTTTCGAAGCTGGCCGAAGACATCGATGAACTTGGTTTCGTTGAATCATCGCCCAAGCAGGACGGTCGCAACATGGTCATGGTGATCGCACCCCATCGCAAAAAGTCGGATGTGCGCGCAGAACGCGAAGCCGATCGTGAAGTAGACGTTGCAGCAGCCATGTTGGCTGAGCAAGCTGCCGGTGCATTAGAGGCCGAGCAGGCTGAACAGAGCGAGGAGTAACAAGTAATGCCGAAGATGAAGACCCACAGTGGGTCAAAGAAGCGGTTCAAGGTCACGGGTACCGGAAAGATCACCCATGAGCAGGCGAACCGTCGACACCTGCTCGAGGTCAAGTCATCCAAGCGCAAGCGCCGGTTGATGGCAGACGACGTCCTTCCCAAAGCAGATGCCAAAAAGGTCAAGCGCCTTTTGGGTATGCGCTAACTAACCGTCCAGAACCGGCCTTGACCGCTCTAGTGCGGTCAACAAATCGAGGAGATTTTCGTGGCACGCGTAAAGCGCGCAGTAAATGCGCACAAGAAGCGTCGAGCTGTTTTGGAGCGCGCAAGCGGTTACCGCGGCCAGCGCTCACGGCTCTACCGCAAGGCAAAAGAGCAAGTCACCCACTCGATGACATATGCCTACCGGGACCGTCGTGCGCGCAAGGGCGAGTTTCGGCGTCTCTGGATTCAGCGCATCAATGCTGCGGCCCGTTCGCATGACATGACGTACAACAGGTTCATCCAGGGCCTCAACGCTGCTGGTGTCGAAGTTGACCGTCGCATGCTTGCCGAACTTGCAGTGAATGAGCCCGAGACGTTCAAGGCTCTGGTCGATGTCGCGCGTGGCGCACTCGACACTTCACCTTCAGCAGCCTGAGTTCATTCCCCTTCGTGGACTCAATCGCACCAATCGATTCGCGCCAATCCGCACCGGTTTCGCGCGCCCGGAAGTTGCTGCGTCCTTCGGGCCGCAAGGCAACCGGTCAATTTCTGGTCGAGGGACCGCAAAGTGTTCGCGAAGCCGTGCGGGCAGGATCGATCGACGAGCTGTTTTTTACCGATAGCGCCTCAGAGCGGCACCCCGAGTTGGTAGCGCAGGCAACTGAACTCGGTGCACGGATGTATTTAGTAACCGACGCCGTCCTTGAGTACCTTTCGGACACTGTTAATCCGCAAGGACTAAGCGCCGTCGTTCCAACATTCTCCGCAACGATTCCCGAAATCCTGGCGAAGAAACCACAACTGATCGTCGTGCTCGACCAGGTGCAAGATCCTGGCAACGCGGGCACGGTCATCCGAATCGCCGACGCTGCTGGGGCGGATGCGGTACTCGCCACTGCGAATACGGTTGATGTATTCAACCCAAAGTGCGTGAGGGCAAGTGCCGGATCGATCTTTCACATACCCGTTGTGTCCGAAGTGGTGAGCGGGAATCTTCAGTCGGACTTGCGCTCGGGGGGCATTCAAAGTGTTGCCGCGATTGCGGACGCAACGCACACCATCTTTGATGCGCAAGCCATCGAATTGATGAAAGCGCCGACGTGTTGGTTCTTTGGTAACGAAGCGAACGGACTGTCACCTGACGTTGTCGCAGCGTGCGATCACCAGCTGAGTATTCCGATGTTTGGTCAAGCAGAAAGTCTCAATCTTGCTGCTGCTGCCGCCGTCTGCATCTATGCGTCAGTGCAAGCCCAGCTCGGCAGCTAGCTACGCCAGGCTGAAATCCGGGCCACCGACAAATGGGCTGAGTCCGCTGAGGGTGAATGCGATCCCGACGAGCAGCGAAATGATGATCGCAATAGGGACTTCGCGCGGCGTTACCCAATCCATGATCGCCATGACAACTGATTCTCGGCGCCGCGTTGGTGCAACCCAGTACACGGCAAGAATCGCGATCTGGACGATGAGCGCCCCAACCGCATAGCCGCTGACACAGATTGCCAACTGCCATAACGCAAGGCCCTTGGTGCTTGCATTCACCATCGCTATAAGAAATACAAAGTCAATAACCGACTGCAGGGCTGTCAGTCCAACACCAAAAATGAAAGTGCGTCGCGTGCCCAACATGACTCTTTTGCGAAGCACGGCCGACGGCGGGTCTGAATCGCTACCAGTTCGCGCGCGCCAAGCGATGTAGCCAGCGGTTGCCAACAGCCCAAGTCCAGATAGCAGCTGCATGATTGATTCGATGTGGGGATGGGTGGTTGTCCAGCGAGCAAAGAAGTGACCAAGACCGGTGGTGAAGAGCACGCCCAGCACAAGCAGGGTCAAGAAACTCCCGGCTAGAAAAGCGCATGCTTTTGCTGCACCGTTCTTCTCATGCAGGAGTAGCGGCATTGCTGCAATACCCACCGCGTCTATCGATGCAATGCCAAGGGCAGTTAACTGCCACAACACGGCAAACACAGAGCCGATTCTTGCTGACGGGTCGTTTGGACGAGCTCGGTTACTTCACAAGGTGTGAAAACCACCACGTGTTGGGCATGCAGCCTGCGGCCATCGTGAGAAGCTTATGGACGAATCGAACGCACCAAGTTAGGGTTACCTAACCTAGTGCGTTAGCTTGCAGGGACATAGCGACGCGGCACAAACGATCGAGCACTACTAGCGGAGGAATTGATGGGTTACTACAAGATGCCGGCGCTTGAAGAAACCGGTTACGCCGTCGTTGATTCATACGACCAGGCGTCGGATCCCCAGGAGTGGCTCGACATCGAGTATGTCGACTGGAAGTCTTCCGGGGACACGCGATTCAGCCCGTTGGCATCTGCCTATGGCGACATGGAATGCGACGGCTTTTGGAACCACACTCCGCCCAAAACGGATAAAGACGGGGTATGGGTCGAAAAGAACGTCGGTCTGGCCCCGAAGCTCACGTCTCGGGCGAAAGAACCTAACGTCAATATCGGTCGCTGCCGTGTTATTGAGCTTCAGCCCAATTCCTACGCAGATGCGATTCACAATCTGCATATCGATGACAACAATCGCCTAAACCCCGATGGAACAGGATGGATTGTTCGTGCATTCTTTAATCTGACTGATGATCAAGACTCAGTTATGATTCTGCGCGAGAAGAAAGACGACCCGTCGACCGAGCACCGCGTTCCATTGCCAGCGGGAGCGCAACTCGTGATTGACACTCAACGGCTGTATCACGCGGCCTGGCACCCCGGTCCGGATCCGCGTTACTGCCTGATCACCTCGTATGAATCAGGCCCCAATCTCGAGGAGTGGATCGCCAAGCGTCATCCAATCGCCCGCGTTGATTCCCCGGAGGTTCCGGCGGCTGAACTCGCAGAGGCCGACCGTCGCGCAGCGAAACGGGCGGCAAATGCACCGGTTCCAGAGGTTATGTCCGAGGCGTAATCACGCCAGAGCACTAGAATCGCGACTTGTTGTCGCGCCACCGGCGTGCG
>JAHEXM010000239.1 GCA_023252115.1 Micrococcales bacterium
TGTCGCGACTGCGGTTCTTCTTGCAATTGCGCGCATTGACGGCATTACCTGGACTCAGTTAGGTCTGAACAAGTCGTCGTGGCAAAACGGGATCATCTGGTCTGTGATTGTGATCGTTGCCGTCACCGTCTTTTACGCAATCGCGGCATCGTTGCCCTTCACCCGCGCCGGTTTCGCTGACAAACGAGCAGCAGAGGGCGGGTACCGCCGAGTGTTCTATCACTCGGTGATTCGCATTCCATTTGGCACAGCGCTAATGGAAGAGGTGGCATTTCGCGGTGTGCTGTTGGCTGTCGTCACGTTGAGTTGGGGCGTTGTCGCAGGCGTCGTGGTGAGTTCGATCGTGTTTGGACTGTGGCATGTGCTGCCTTCTCTAGACTTTCATGATTCACACGATGCAACCGCACGGATCGGCGACAGCAAGAAGGCAAAAGCAAGCAGTGTGGTGGCGACAGTTCTGGGGACGGCGGCGGCTGGCGTGGGCTTTTGCGTTCTTCGACTCTGGACTGACAGCCTGTTCCCGCCGATTGCTTTGCACGCGGCGCTCAACGGAATTGGGTTCGCAGTGTCATGGGGGCTTGCTCGACGGCTTCGTGACCTCTAGCAACGAGAATGAAGCCCGTGGCATCAGTGCATCGGACTTGGGAACCGGGTCGGCCGGTCAGTCTGAGCGTTCAGCTCGGGCCATTGCGGCGTGGTTCGGGAGACCCGACCTGGGCGTGGGCTTCCGATGGCGCAGTGTGGCGAACCACCTTGACTCCCGAGGGTGCCGGACTGGAGAGGATCGCAGTCAACAACTCTGCAGGAACGGTGTCATGTGAGGCGTGGGGTCCAGGGGGGAAATGGCTGCTAGAACGACTCCCTGACTTATTTGGCGCCGCTGACGATGCGAGTGGTTTCGTTCCACCCGTAGTTTTGCGCGACACCTACCGACGGAATTCAGGGTGGCGAGTGACAAAAACACGCCGGGTACTAGAAGCCTTAGTCCCGGCGATTCTGGAGCAGAAAGTTACCGGCAAGGAGGCGTGGCTCGGGTGGAGACGACTCGTTCGCTCGTTCGGCGAACCGGCGCCGTTAGTTGACGGTGGTCCTGAAAATCTGTTTGTCATGCCGAGTCCCGATGTTTGGAAATCGATTCCGTCCTGGGAATGGCATCGTGCAGGTGTCGATAACAAGCGATCGGATGCAATTGTGCGTGTCGTTTCTGTCGCCGGTCGGATCGAAGAGTGCGCGGAACTGTCACACGCGCAGGCCGATTCACGGTTGCGGGCCATCAGCGGAGTCGGCGTGTGGACTGCCGCTGAGACCGCGCAGCGCGCACTTGGTGATCCTGACGCCGTTTCGTACGGTGACTACCACTTGGCTGGACAGGTGGTGTTGGCGCTCACCGGGCAACCCGATGGAACCGATGTTCAAATGGCTGAACTGTTGGCGCCATTTGCAGGCAATCGATACCGCGTTCAACGCCTCGTCGAGTTGTCTGGTGTTAGTCAAGAGCGACATGGACCCCGTCGGACTGTTCCCGACATGCGCCACATCTGATGGCTGCGCCCCTGCGTGCAGACAAGGTTCATGCGATGAAGTCCGCGGCCGAACGTGGCGGTCGTTGCGCCGCTGGCGCTGCCGGGTAGCCGACTGCCACAGCGCCCAACGGCTGCCAATCGTCGGGCAGATCCAAAACGTCGCGTACAACACTCGGGCAAAAGACGGTCGAACTGATCCAAGCCGAGCCAACGTCATCGGCTGCCAGCGCAACCAGCAGGTTCTGTACTGCTGCGCCGCCAGCGACCATAAAGAGATCGCGTTCGTAGCCGCGCCGATCAGCATCGGGATACTCGTGACAGGCCTCGCCCAGTGCCAAGAACGGCAGCACCAGAACCGGAGCGTCGCGCAAAACGGCACCACGTTTCACTCGCTTGGCGACCGAGTCGTCCGTGTAGTTGTCAAGCGAACGCAGATCGGACTCCCACTGTTCGCGCATCGCGTCCAAGAGTCGTGTGCGCATCGGTTCGTTGCGAAGGATGACAAAGCGCCACGGCGTGCTGTGATGAGGTGCGGGTGCCGTGATCGATGCTTCGATAGCACGCGTCACGATTGCTTCAGGCACATCACGACCGGCAAACGCGCGAACCGTTCGACGTCGGCCAACTGCTTCTTGCCAACCGGTGTGCCGGCCTTGAGCAATTGCTTCGGCAGTGCCGAGGCGAAACATGTCGTCAGCTGAACTTCGAATCAATGCGGATGCGCCAGGTCCGTCGGCATCTGAAACGAAGTGTGCAAGTCCGCGGACAACGGCGACTGGAAGACCACTCGCCTTCGGCGTTACCAATTCAGCGGCAGACGCTATTTCGTCGGCAAGCGCAGTAACGGTGGCGCGTAATACGTTTCCGTATTTGTCGTTACGGCCCCGATGGTCATCGACCACTTCGACACCAGCCACGCCGATCGCCGCGTCGATGAGTCCGTTTCGCCAGGGGCGGCCAAGAGTGTCGGTGATGACCAGGCCGATAGGCGTAATGCCGCACTGGTCAGTGATATCGGCACGAAGTTGGCGGGCTGATGCGTCAGGATCCGCTGGCAGCAGAAGAACGGTTCCCGGCGCAGTATCCGATGCGTCGACTCCAGCTGCAGCTAGTACTAGGCCGTGTCGAGTCTCGACGATGCGAGTGACCCCGTCCGGTGTTTGACGCGAGGCGACAACGCGCACGGTTTCCGAGTCGATCGCTGATTCACGGTCTTGCGCCGCCACAATGCGACCCTCGGATTTACTGACAATCTTGCTGGTGACCACCACGATGTCGCCGACGGACAATCCGACGGAGCCGTCGGGCCAGGCCAACTGACCGAGTTGGTTGCCAATGATCTGACCAAGGTTGTCTGCCTCGGAAATATCGCCGATGCCAGGCACCGCCACAACAGTGATGACGTTGTTCACGCCACGTCACTCGCCAGTTCCAGGGCGCGGCGCGCGACTTCGCCCGCAATGTCGGGCGTGTCCATCAAGGTGTTTGTTGCATCACACGAAATACCAAGTTCAGATATGCCAGCTCGTTGGCCGTCGTCAATTGTGTCGATCAGCCAACCATCAAGAACACCTCCGTCTTTGCGTGAGCCGTAGTGTGCGGCAACTCCGGTTGCTGATACATCGGCGCCGACGGCGGACAAGCATGCGTCGGCCATTCCCCGCACCGGTGCTCCACCGATGATGGGCGAGACCCCGACAACGGGAACTGTGCTGTTGCGAATCGCAGTGTTGATACCTGGAATCGACAGGATCGGCCCAATCGACACGATCGGATTCGAAGGCGCAAACACCACGACGTCGGCGGACTCGAGCGCCTCAATTACGCCTGCCGCTGGCTTGGCGCTTTCTGCACCGATGATCACGAACTCGCGCGCCGGAATCTCCGCGCGATATCGCACCCACCATTCCTGAAAATGTATTGCGGTCGGGGAGGTGCCGCCCGCTGGGTCGTCAACAACGACGTGAGTCTCGACGCGTTGATCACTCATTGGTAACAGTTCCACGCCCGGAGACCAGCGTTGACACAACGCGGCAGTTACCGCCGACAGCGGGTATCCGGCGTCAAGCATTTGCGTGCGAATGATGTGGGTTGCTAGATCTCGATCGCCGAGTCCAAACCAATCCGGCTTGGCGTCGTATGCGCGCAATTCGTCAAGAACAGTAAAGGTCTCGTCTTCGCGACCCCAGCCGCGTTCTTTCGAAATGCCGCCACCCAGTGTGTACATCACGCTGTCGAGGTCTGGACAAACCTGAAGTCCGAATAGTCGAATGTCATCCCCGGTATTGCCGATAACCGTGATTGAACTCGCATCGTCAATTGCTTGCACCATGCCGCCGAGGAATCGCGCAGCACCAATACCGCCAGCTAAGACGCAGACCTTCATGCCG
>JAHEXM010000240.1 GCA_023252115.1 Micrococcales bacterium
GACATCGACCCAAATGCGGTGAACCACGTCAATGCTCACGCGACCTCGACGCCTGCTGGCGACGTTGCCGAAGTTGCTGCCCTGCGCAGCGCATTCGGTGCACACACCGACTCCATCGCGGTAAGTGCAACGAAATCGTCAACCGGTCACCTGCTGGGTGCAGCCGGTGCAGTAGAAGCAATTTTCACCGTATTGGCGTTGCAAGAACGGAAAGCGCCACCGACCCGCAACCTTGACGATCCTGATGACGAGGTCACCCTGGATGTCGTGCGCATTGAGCCGCGCGAACTACCGGATGACAGTGTCGGCGTTTCGACGTCATTCGGTTTCGGTGGACACAACGCTGCCTTGGTTTTTCGTACCTGGAAGGCATAACCAATGACAACCCTGACCCTGCAAGAGCACTTCGAGCACACCGATGAGTCGGTTGAGCTCGATAGCCGCGACCCGCTGGTGCGTCTCGAGGCGCTGTGCGATCCCGACACGTTCGTTCTTCACTACGAATGTGACGGTGCCGCTGCTGGTGTCGGACGCTTGGACGGTTCGCTATCAGTCGTGTTCGCGACTGATGCCCGCATTCAGGGTGGCGCGCTCGGTGTCGACAGTTGCGACCTGATCGTTCACGCGTATCAACTCGCACTCGACCAAGACATACCTGTTGTGGGTGTCTGGCAGTCGGGTGGAGCGCGTTTGAAGGAAGGCGCTCGCAGTCTTCACGCAGTGGGCCGAGTCTTCTCGGCAATGACTCGGGTCAGTGGAACTATCCCGCAAGTCAGCCTGGTCCTTGGTCCGGCCGCTGGTGGTGCCGCTTACGGCCCAGCCCTCACCGACGTAGTCGTGATGGGTCCCGACGCACGAGTCATGGTCACTGGCCCTGATGTGGTGCGTAGCGTGACTGGTGAGGACCTCGATGCAGTTTCATTGGGTGGTCCTGAGGTTCACGGTCGGCAGTCTGGTGTTGCCCACGTGACGGCTGACTCCGACGTTGAAGCAATTGCCAAGACGCGCCGCGTTGTTGGTTTGATGGCCCGCGCGGTTGTCCCAGTTTCTGTCAGTGATGAACAGCGGGATCCTGCTGCGACTCTCCCAGAGGTAGCACGCCGCGCCTATGACGTCCACCCCGTTGTCGATGCGATTCTCGACGAACCCGGCGTTGAACTGCACAAGAACTGGGCGCCTAACGTCGTCACGACTCTTGGTCGCCTGCACGGTCGCGCAGTTGGTGTCATTGCCAACAACCCAATCCGACTCGGTGGTTGTTTGAACGCTCCGGCGTCGGATAAGGCTGCACGGTTCGTTCGGATGTGTGACGCATTTGGAATTCCCCTTGTCGTCATCGTCGACGTCCCTGGTTACCTGCCCGGTGGTAAGCAAGAGGTTGAAGGCATTGTGCGACGTGGCGCAAAGTTGCTGCACGCTTTCTCGTCAGCGCGCGTTCCGCGAGTAACTGTCGTAACGCGCAAGGCATACGGCGGCGCTTACATCGCAATGAACAGCAAGTCACTTGGTGCGACGAATGTCTTCGCGTGGCCAGGTGCAGAGGTCGACGTCATGAATCCGACTGCAGCCGTTCGTATCCTCAACCGGCGTGACCTTGTTGGTCTTGACGGCGAGGAATTGGCAGCTGCCGAGGATCGACTTGCCGCCGCTCATGCTGTCACCACCGGTGGTCTTTCGACCGCACTGTCCGAGGGATTGATCGACGCTGTCATTGATCCCATTCACACCCGCGACGCAATTTCGGCAGCCATCACCAATGCGCCAGCCGATCGCGGCCAACTAACGAATATTCCGCTATGACAAATACACACGAAGCAAATGAGCAAACACCGAGCCGGTCAGTTGTCGTGACAGGTGGGAGTCGCGGTATTGGGCTTGCCACTGCACAGGGACTCGCTCGTGAAGGTCACAAGGTTGCCGTCTTCTCGCGAAGCGGTGAGGCACCAGCAGGCTTACTCGGGGTTGCATGTGACGTCCGTGATGCCGAGAGCGTCAAGAAGGCATTGCAGGTAGCAACCGACGCGAATGGTCCGATCGAGGTTCTGGTTGCAAATGCCGGCGTAACTGACGACAAGTTGCTCCTGCGCATGGACGAGGACTCGTTCACCGATGTGCTCGACACTAACTTGGTTGGCGCCTACCGACTAGTGAAAGAGACAGTCGGACCAATGCTTCGTGCTCGTGGTGGCCGAATCATCTTTGTTTCCAGCGTTGTTGCTTACGCAGGTTCACCGGGCCAAGCCAACTATGCCGCCAGCAAGGCCGGCCTTGTTGGGCTCGCTCGTTCGCTTGCCCGCGAACTCGGCCCGCGCGGCATCACCTGCAACGTTGTAGCACCGGGCTTTGTCGAAACTGACATGACGGCTGAACTGACCGAAGAGCGCCGCGACGACATTCGAAAGAGCGTTCCACTGGCGCGCTTCGCCGAAGCGAGTGAAGTCGCCAGTGTGATCGGATTTCTAGCGAGTGATCAAGCGTCGTATGTAACTGGAGCAGTAATTCCAGTCGACGGTGGCCTCGGAATGGGCCACTGACACAACAAACGGGGATTCAAAAATGACTGTCACAGATCAGAAGCCAACATTGGTACCGAGCGAGGAACTGCACATGCCGAGTGGACTAGTAGCAGGACAGCGGTTGGTCATCACCGGTGTGCTGACCGAAGCAAGTATTGCTTTTAACGTTGCGAAGCTTGCCCAGGATGAAGGCGCTCAGGTTGTGTTGACGAGCCCAAAGCGCACGGTCTCATTGACCAGCCGTATCGCTGATCGTTTGCCGCAAGGTGCAGAGGTCTTGCAGCTCGATGTGACCGACACCGATGACCTCGACTCGCTTGCCAAGCGTGCCACTGATGAACTCGGACAGGTTGACGGTGTTTTGCACGCAATCGGATTCGCGCCTGCATCGGCACTTGGCGGCGGATTCTTTGACGCGCCTTGGGAAGACGTTGCCAAGGCAATGGAGATTTCGACCTACAGTCTCGTTGCATTAACTCGTGCTTTAAAGCCGAGTTTCGCACCGAATGCCTCAATCGTCGGCCTCGACTTCGACTCAACCATCGCTTGGCCGGGCTATGACTGGATGGGTGTGGCGAAGGCAGGGCTCGAGTCAACCGCTCGCTACTTGGCGCGCACTCTCGGTCCAGAGGGTGTCCGGGTCAACCTGGTTGCAGCCGGTCCATTGAAGACGATGGCTGCTCGCTCGATTCCAGGCTTTGAAGAGTTCGAAAGCGTGTGGAACGAGCGTGCTCCATTGGGATGGGATGTGCAAGACACCATGCCAACTGCTAAAGCCGCGCTGGCATTGCTGTCGCCTTGGTTCCCAGCAACAACGGGCGAAATCGTTCACGTCGATGGTGGCGTTCACGCGGTGGGCGCATAACCGTGACCGTGACCGCGCTTGCCAAGGCTCCGAGCCCTCGAGGAACAACCAAGGGCCGGGTCGGCGGCATTGAGTTTTTCGTAATCGGCGAGGGTTCACCAGTCACCGTATTTGCGCATGGACTCGGCGGCTCAATTTCCGAGACGCGACCGTTGGCTAACGATGTCGAGGGGACCAAGGTCTTTCTGCATTTCCGCGGTCACGGTGGTTCCGCACCAATTCCCGAAGGTTGGGACTACGACACGCTGGCTTCGGATTTGCTAGCGGTTGCCGATGCAGTGGATGCAACGCATGCGGTTGGGATTTCGATGGGAGCTGGCGCCTTGCTGCGCTTGCTCTCGATAAAGCCCGATCGCTTCGATCGCGTTGCTTTCATCATGCCAGCGGCACTTACTGAACAGCGCGCAGACGGAGCGATCCTGCGTCTAGAAATCATGGCGGACGCTGCCAAAGCCGGTGACGAGGCGCGGCTGACCGAACTCATGTTGAATGAAGTTCC
>JAHEXM010000010.1:0-12485 GCA_023252115.1 Micrococcales bacterium
TAACGGCGTGATCCCAACTGCTGAAGCTGCCGGTCGTTTGATGGCGATGTCATTGGTGTCACCGGCCGCCGGAGAAATGATGGAGGACCTTCTCAATCCGCGAGAAGACCTGGAAGTCATTGAGAGACCCGTTAATGCAAATGAAATCGGCTTAACGCCTGCGCAACTAGCTGACCAGGGCCAGTTGCTTCTCGCAGTCCTTCGCAATGGCACCGTCCAACGTTTCGACCAAAACGCTGTTGACTCATTCGAGGCTGGCGACCAACTCGTCGTCATTCGGCATGCAACACACGTCAAGTCATAACGCAGATGTTTGCTGTCAAAGTCGACGAGCCGGGCGGATCAGATGCGCTGAAGTGGCGCAAAGTTCCTGACCCGGTCGTGAAAGCCGATGAAGTCGTCATCGATGTCGCAGCAACGGCGGTCAATCGCGCCGACATCATGCAACGGCGAGGTTTTTACCCACCGCCCACCGGTGCATCCGAGTACCTGGGCCTTGAATGTGCAGGCACTATTTCGGCTATCGGACCCGACGTGAACAACCTTGCGATTGGCGACGAAGTCTGTGCGCTTTTGGCTGGCGGCGGATACGCAGAAAAGGTTGCAGTACCCACTGGCACGGTGATGCCACTCCCACAAGGCGTTGACCTCATGACCGCTGGCTCACTTGCGGAAGTTGCCTGCACGGTGTGGTCCAACCTGGTGATGGTTGCGGGATTGTCCGAAGGTGACGTGGTGTTGATCCACGGTGGTTCAAGTGGGATCGGCACCCATGCGATTCAAGTCGCAAAAGCGCTCGGCGCGACCGTTGCAGTTACTGCTGGGAGCAGCGAGAAACTCGCCATCTGCGCAGACCTCGGTGCCGACATCTGCATCAACTACCGCGAGCAGGACTTTGTGGAAGAGGTGAAATCGGCAACCGGCAGACATGGCGCCAACGTGATTCTCGACAACATGGGTGCCAAATACCTCGAGCGAAACGTCAACACCCTGGCACCCAATGGGCGGCTGGTGGTTATCGGCTTGCAAGGTGGTGTTGCGGCAGAACTCAATCTCGGCAAATTACTGACCAAGCGCGCAACTATTCACGCGACGTCTCTGCGGTCGCGTCCACTCGACGAGAAGAAGCTGATCTGCACCGAAGTCGTCGAGCATGTGTGGCCGATGTTTGAGTCTGGTCAAGTTCGCCCGATCATTGACACGGTCATGCCAATTACCGAAGTTGCCGCGGCTCACGATCGCCTTGAGGCCAGTGATCACATCGGAAAGATTGTTCTGACGGTTTCATAGTGTGACCGGCTTCCGCGGCGGTGAGCACAGTTCGCCCACGCGAACCGCGGCTTGTCGAATCTCGGGTCAGTGGGAGGATGGGCGCATGAGTGAAGAAGGCATTGTTGTTGTGAAGGCCGACGAACATCCGGGCGAGCCAACCCCGGCGGAGTCCGCATCGGAGACAGTTGGGTCTGAGATTGAGGCGGCGGACTCAGATCGACCGATTACTGACCTGGTTGAGCAGCCAGCAAAGGTCATGCGTATTGGGAGCATGATCAAACAGCTGCTCGAGGAAGTCCGCAGCGCACCGTTAGACGAAGCCAGCCGAGCCAGGCTCAAGGAGATTCACGCCCGATCAATTAAGGAGCTTGAAGATGGACTCGCTCCGGAACTGCGCGATGAACTTGAGCGACTGAGTCTTCCGTTCACCGAAGACGCCGCTCCATCGGAATCGGAACTGCGGATTGCGCAGGCGCAACTTGTCGGTTGGCTTGAGGGCCTATTCCATGGAATCCAAACTGCGCTCTTTGCCCAACAAATGGCCGCACAAGCCCAGTTCGAGGAAATGCGTCGACGAGCCGCAATTGGCGGCGCCGACCAAGCCGCCGACAATCAGTCGGCCAGTGGCCCAGGCATTGGCCACAGTGGCCCGTATTTGTAAACGACACCTTGTGAAGCGACACCCTAGAGTGAACTCATCATGATTGACCTCAAAGTCTTGCGCGACGATCCGCAGCGCGTTCGGGATTCACAGACTGCGCGCGGCGAAGATGCCGCTCTGGTGGATGCAGCACTCGAAGCAGATGCCAACCGACGAGCTGCCGTTGCTGCGTTCGACAAGGTCCGGGCTGAGCAGAAGCTGGTGAGCAAAGGGATTGGTCCCTTGCACGGTGCAGTGAAGAAAGCTGCGGATGATTCTGCACGCGCATCGGCGCAAGCTGAACTCGATAAACAAATGCTCATCGCGACTGATCTGGCCGATTTAGTTAAGGCCGCGGAAGCCACCCAACGTGATGCCGATGTTGCAGCTGATGCCGCAGTCGCCGCACTTTCCAACGTCATTGATCCAGCGGCACCAATCGGATCGGAAGAGGATTTCGTCGTACTAGACACCGTGGGTGAACCGCGTGACTTTTTGGCTGAGGGTTTCGAGCCGCGCGACCACGTTGAAATCGGCCAGCTGCTCGGAGCAATTGATATCGAGCGTGGGGCAAAGGTTTCGGGTAGCCGCTTCTACTACCTGACTGGGGTTGGCGCGTTACTGGAATTTGCACTGGTCGGTTTGGCAATGGACTTGGCGCAACGCAACGGATTCACACCTGTCATTCCTCCCGCACTCGTGAATCCCGCTGCGATGGAAGGTACCGGTTTTCTCGGACAAGCAGCCGAGAACGTCTACCGGCTTGAGGCCGATGACATGTATCTCGTTGGGACCGCCGAAGTTCCACTCGCCGCGTTTCACATGGACGAGGTGCTCGACGCCGACTCGCTGCCGCTCCGCTACGTCGGCTACTCGCCTTGCTTCCGCCGCGAAGCTGGCTCGCACGGCAAGGACACTCGCGGCATCTTTCGAGTCCACTGGTTCGACAAAGTCGAAATGTTTTCGTTCTGCCCGCCGGACCAAGCCGATGCCGAACATCAGCGGCTGTTGACTTGGGAACGCGAATTCCTTGATGCGCTTGAGCTTCCGTACCAGGTGATCGATGTTGCAAGCGGCGATCTAGGTGCTAGTGCCGCGCGCAAGTTTGATTGTGAAGCCTGGATCCCCACCCAACAGCGTTACCGCGAACTAACCTCGACATCGAATTGCACGCAGTTCCAATCTCGACGACTCAAGATTCGCATGCGTGACGAGAACGGCATTGCGCCACTGGCAACATTGAATGGGACTTTGTGCGCCATAACGCGCACGATCGTCGCGCTCTTGGAGAACCATCAGCGTAGCGATGGTTCGGTAAATGTTCCGGCTGCACTTCGGCCATTCTTCGGCAACCGCGAAGTGCTCGAACCAATAAACCCAGCACGTTGAGCAAGACTCGCATGCTGGCATGCGACCTCGACGGCACGCTGTTGATGCCCGACGGTTCGCTTTCACCGCGCACACTTGCAGCGCTGGATGCCGCACGTGATTCGGGTTTGCTGGTGGCAATGGTTACCGGGCGACCACCACGGTGGCTATCACCAGTCGTTCATCAGTCCGGGTGGCATGGGCTTGCAGTCGCTGCAAACGGCGCGGTGATCGCCGACCTCAATGTTGGTCGGGTCATGCACACCTTCCCGATTGATACCGATGTAGTACACGAGACTGTTACCCGCTTGCGCAAGTCAATACCGGGCGTTGCATTTGCCGTTGAACACATCGAGCAGGGTCAACGGATACCGGATGCGCCACCCGATCTGCCGTTCCCGCTTTTGCGATCAGTTGGTCCGCCGGCTGAATTCGGCCATGAGCCCGGTTACCAGCCGCGCTTACCAGTCGCGCCGCATACACCGATTGGTGTCATCGACGAACTGATCGCGTCGGGCAATGTCGTTAAGTTGCTCGCGCGTGCGCCTGCGGATAGCGAACACGATGCCGACGAAACAATGCAGCGCGCTCAAGACGAACTTGCCGAACTGGTGACTGTCACACACTCAAGCAATGAATCGGTGTTGCTCGAGATATCGAAGATCGGTATTTCGAAAGGCACTGGAGTTTCTTGGCTGGCCAACGAACACAACATTGACCAAAGTGACGTAATCGCAGTCGGAGACATGCCTAATGACATTCCGATGTTGCAGTGGGCAGGACAGGGATACGCGATGGGCAACGCCCATCAATTAGTCAGAGACAGCGTTGGTCCCGAGCATGTTGTGCCGCCGAACACTGATGACGGCGTTGCGCAATTGATTGAATCACTACTGCACAAGCAGTGATAGAAGTCGGCACATCGCCACATCACAAATGCACTACCGCCTCGGTTCTGCCCTGTGGAAAAGAAAATGGTGTGAGGACTGTCACGGGGCATTTCGGACACTTTTTGCTGCATTGCACGAATCCCTTGGGGGACAACGGAAATCGTGCGTTACCTGTCTCACACAAAGTAATCCACAGGCAACTTTGCAGAACTTGCACAAAGACAAAGCCGTGTTAGTTTCGAAACGTCGTTCGTCCGAAGCGCCGAGACCGGTGCGCGAGCGATCCGCTGAGCAGCGCTAGTTGGAGTTCCGGTACGGAATCCGGACTTGTCACTAGTGCACCGGGGACCAATCTCGATTACCTGGGCCGGTTCGGTTTTCCGAACTCCGGGCATTGCTACGTGCCCTTGCCCATGTACTCCCGGCAAGCGCCGTTTACCAAGGAGTTGTTACTACATGCGTGCACTCACACGTCGTACTGCCGTCGGAGTATCGGCCGCAGCCGTCGGTGTGGCACTTCTGCCAATTGCCGGTGCACAAGCCGAAAGCGGTGTTCCATCAACTGAACCAGCTGCCCCCGCAGTCGTTGCTCCCCCCGTCGTGCCAGGACCAACTCGCGCCGAGCTGCGTCACGCACGCGCTGAAGTCTTACGTAAGAAACTCATTCAACTTGCGAAATACAAAGGCCGCACTTGGCAATACGTTGCTGGAGGTGCAGGGCCGAACAGCGGTGATTGCAGTGGTTTTGTGATGTATCTGGTCAAGAAGACAACCCATCGCAACCTGCCTCACTTTTCAGGCGCCCAGATGCATGCCACAAAACGTGTGGCCAAGCGCAACCTTCTGCCGGGCGATCTATTGTTCTGGGGTTCGAATGGTGGACAACACGTCAGCATCTACATCGGTCACGGAAAGATGATCGGTGCGAACAACCCCAGCCGCGATGTCGTGATCGAACCCATCCACAGTTCGTACTGGAGTCCGCGCTACGCAGGAGCTGGGCGCATCATTTTCGGATAGCGCTAGAAGTTCTAGTCAGCGCCCGAAGCACTCAGCGCATACGAGACTGCTTGCGTTTCTTCGGGCGTGAGATGTTCGGTTGCTCCGGCATTGACGCCTTTGGCGATGGTTTGGGATTCGCTGCGCCCACGTAAGCTGGTGAATACGACACCGTCTCCGCTGTCGTCGAGCAGCGCAGCGCTAAACGACAGCCGTCCGCTGAGTTCGCGGAAAGCGTCGTAGCGTACGACCGCAACATGACGGATCGAATGCGACATCTCGTCGCGCGTCACGTTCACCAGATCCGTCAAACCTTTTATCTGGGCGTTGACTGAGTCAATGGCAGACACCCGCGCGAGCAGCGCCTCGACCACGTCGATGTCAGCGTCGGCAATGCGCCGGTGCTCACGCCGTGATTGCGCTGTTCGACGAAGGGCAGCGATAGATACGACCAAGGCCAAGATCGAAAGGACCATCGCGATGATGGCCAGGACTCCAACTGTCGAAGAACTAAGCCCACCCACGAGATCAACCCTACCGACGGCGCACGGCCGGGATACACGGGTCTGGAATGGCCCAAATAACTCTGCGTAACCGCGAATCAGCGCGGGAGCCCGTGATTGCGGTCTCTGCGGGCGTGATTTACCCTGCGTTTCTTCCGAAAATCTTGCGCGCTATCAGATGGTGACGTACGGTTACCAAGTCCGGACGCTGCTGCATCCCCCGTCGGTAGCGTCCGGATTTCTCTGTCCGGAATCGCTTCTTGCGCCGCGACGCGCAACGATGGTGCCGTGAACACTCGCCCGGTTCTGGTCTTCGATGGTGACTGCGGATTCTGCACGTGGTCAGTCGCCCAAATCAGACGCTGGATCGATGTCGACGCTGACATCGTTGCGTGGCAACTCACCAATCTGGCTGAACTCGAACTCACTAGCGAGGAATGCACGCGCGCGGTGCAGTGGGTCGAAACGGATCTTCGTCATTGGTCTGGCGGACGAGCAGTTGCGCGGATGTTGTCGCGATCGCCGATGCCGTGGGCTCTTGTCGGCAACATTGCGGACTTGCCTGGCATCGCCTGGGCCGTTGACCGCGCATACGAAGTAATCGCAGCAAATCGCTATCGGCTGCCCGGTGCAACGCCCGCTTGTGCAATCGCCGCGCAGCCATCCGCAGCCTAATTGCGCAATAGCTGTGACCCTTCCCGAGACTTTCACCATCGCGGCGCCGTCGTTGGTGGGGCCCGTCCTCTTCGATCAAACGTGGAGCGACCTGTGCTTGCTGCATTGGCGAGTCGACCCGGCAGACGTTGCGGGCTACTTTCCGCGCGGAACACGTCCGGATGTCTACGACGGTTCGACCTATGTGGGGCTTGTTCCTTTCCATATGCGCAAGGCTGGTTTGACGCAAGGTCATCCCGTGCCATATGTCGGGGACTTTCTCGAGACGAACGTTCGGCTGTACTCAGTCGATGACGAGGGCCGCCACGGAATTGTCTTTCGCAGCCTTGAAGCATCACGTCTTTTCACGACGCTGTGTGCTCGTTGGGGTTACGGCGTCCCCTACACCTGGTCACACCAGAGCGTTGGAACGTCGGGAGATCGTTGGACTTGGCGTACTCGGCGGATCTGGCCAGACCGCGGATTGCGCACCGTGATCACCGTCGATGTTGGATCGCGCCTTGCCCAACCGACGGAGCTGGATCACTTCCTAACCTCACGATGGGGCTTGCACTCATCATGGTTGGGGCGAACTCTCTGGACACCGAACTTCCACGAACCGTGGCCACTGCATGAAGCTCGCTTTATTTCGATCAAAGACCAGCTAGTTCGCGCGGCAGGCGTTCCGGTCCGTGGCGCACCGGACGTACCAACCCGCTGGAGTCCGGGAGTGCATACAGTCTTCGGCTTTCCGCAATTGCTGAGCTAGCGAAGCGTTACTTGGCGACTTGTGAGTCCTTGGCGCGCCCGTCGCTCCTCGGCGGACAATTCTTTCTCGATGACAATGGCCGCGCTCATCCGCTCAGCGAACTTTTGTGCCGGTTCTTCAACGTCGCTTGCTTCATCACCAGGCGCTAAGTCCCAGACAGCAACTAGCAATCCGAGAGCTCGAAACGAACCAACAAACTTCGTGCCGGGTCCAAGGTTCAGTTTGTCCTCGACATGGAGGCGCGCGAAAGCGTCCAGCAACTTTTCCTCGGGGTGGTGCATGACCCAGCGAACGTGTTCGCGGCTTCCGATGCGACACCAGTACGCGGCGTTGACTAACTCCAGGCGCTTGGTTGGCACGACTTGTTCATCCGCGCGAGCCAAGGATTCCCGCATCTCATCGGTCTCTTCCTCGTTTGTGCCGTCGAGCCAGAAGCCGAAACCTTCGTGGACATTCACCGCTAATGACTTGTCGGTCTCCAGCAGGTCCTGCAAACGCGGTCCCGGTCCAGGCCGACCGGACTGAAGGACCGGGGTCCCCACGGGAGACTCCAATGCATCAAGCAACGAGGCCGCGATGTCTCTGGACGCGTCCCCGGATCCGCCGGTTCGCTGCAGTCCAACCAGGATTGAGCCATCTGCCCGATGCAGTGCTGGCCACGCCATTGGGAGCAAGGTTGCAAGCGTCACTTCGCGCCCCGCGTTGTCCTTGCCCGCTCCCTTTGTCAAGGTAACTGTGGCGGTGGCAGCAGGCACCAGGGTCGCCATGGCTACCAAGTCACATTCGCCTGGCAAGCCCTCAAACGGCCGGGCCACCAACTGGGTAGCAGAACGGGCGGCATCACGGCCATGGCACGCTTTGTATCGGCGACCGGACCCACAGGGGCATGGGTCGCGGGGGCCCACTGCTTCAACTTCGGTCACTGCGATTGTCCATTCAGTATGTGCACTTCTTGGGGCTGGAGTTCGGCTGCGCCGAATGGAACGTGAAACCGACGGCACCAAATAATCACACTACGGAAGTCCTTAAGCGACGTGCCAGTTGGAATCGGGTAGTTCTGATTTCCGATGTTTCCCTTGAGTGCTCCGAGGTCGACATAGTTGGCCTTGTCCGCACCTTCGGCCGCATTTGCCGGCTTGACGGAGAGCCATACCCGAACGTCGGGCCCGTCAGACGTCTTGAAGTTTTCCAGACGCAAAACATCGCTGCCGTTTGTAACGTCAATCACCTTGGCAACACCGGTTGTGGTGTGTTCGTATGATCGAAAATTTCCAACTGCAACAACCGTCGGTCCACTCGGGGGCGAGACGCTGCTTGAGTTGCCGCTCGGACTCGCCGATGGGCTCGATGACGGAAGCGCTTCGTCGACCGTCTTATTGGTGAACAGCTTCCAGGGAGCGAACGCCCACAAGGCAATGCCAGCGATCAGCACTACGACGACAATGATCGCAATGATGACGTTTCGTTTAGTGGAGCGAGCAACAGTCATCGCAACAACCTACCCGGGTTCCGCGGAATTACTTCCGCCGCTTCCGTAGCAACGCGTGCGTTCACGGTCGGCTCTTGGCTATGCATCAAGCTGAGCAATCACATCTGCTGGTCGGTTGGTGATGATGGCATCCACGCCCAGTTCCAGACACAGGTCGACATCTGCCGCAGTGTCAACGGTCCACACATGAACTTCGCAGCCGGTGTCATGCACTCGTTTGACGAAACCTGGATGCGCCCGCAACACGTGAATACCTGGGCCGGCAATACGTGCACCACTCGGCAGCCAGCCAGCACGGCTGCGCAGTGGAACGCGGTCCATCAGGAAGACCGTGGGGATGAGCGGAGCGAGACTGCGCATCCGACGAAGGGCAACCTCGCTGAAGGACATGAGCCGTGCCTGCGAATGAGTTCCCGGCGCAGGCCGGGCCAGACCGAAGCGTTGAAGCATCGCGACTACTCGCTCCTCGACAAGACCCGCATAACGAACCGGGTGCTTCGTCTCAATCGCTATGTCCAGGGGCCGCGGGGTACTCACCACTAAGTCCAGCAAATGTTCGAGCGTCAACAAATGACGAAAGGCAGGATCATCCGGCGACGCATCGCCCATCTTGCGGTGGGCACCAAAATCTCGTTGCGACAAATCGTTGTACGACTTGATTGAGACGATTCCGTATCCATCCGATGTGCGCTCAATCGTCCGATCGTGGACGCAGACCGCGACTCCGTCGGCAGTCAGTCGCACATCGCACTCGAGTGCGCCCGCACCCTCGGCAATTGCTCGCTCGTAGGCCGCGAGAGTGTGTTCAGCAAGGGTGCTGTTTGATCCCCGATGGGCAACCACTTGCGGACGAGTAGTCGGCTGCATTCGACTGACCGCAGGTGAACGCCCAAAGGCGAACTCCTACTGCTGCGGCACTCCGCCTTGGGCAGCTGCCTGTGCTTGCGCGGCGGCGGCATCTTCGGCAGTGGCCTGGATCGGGGCTTGCTGTTGCATCTGGGCGAACTGCGCTTGGGCATTCGCGTCAACTGGCGAAATCACGACAGCCGTTCCATAGGCAACCAATTCCTGCCAACCATCCGCGATTTCGTTGCTGTCATAACGCATCGCAAGTACCGCGTTTGCACCGCGTGTCTGAGCGGCAGCGACCATCCTGCTCATGGCTTCATCACGAGTCTGCTGGAGTTGTTGGGTCAGTCCTTTTAATTCGCCACCAAACATTGCTTTGAACCCGGCGCCAAACTGCGCACCAATATTTCGCGCACGGACGGTGAGCCCGAACACTTCCCCGACGACTGCTTCAACTTTCCAACCGGGCAAGTCGTTCGTCGTTACGACGATCATGATGGATTCCCTTTCGATGAGGACTTGCTCGACGATCCCATAGTCGACCGCTCTGATCCAACCTGCGGAAATGAACACTCACCCACATGCCGACGACTACATCGCAAGCAGCTCAACAGAACATCGAAAGCTCTCAATCCACAGAGAAGATGACGCCCGGAGCAAGCAGCCCATTTGGGTCGAGCGCGTCTTTGATTGCTCGCATTGCGGCGAGCTCCTGCGGTGAACGGGACAACGATAGATACGCAGCCTTGGCCCGGCCGATCCCGTGCTCACCCGAGATCGAGCCGCCATGAACGGCGACCAACTGCAAGACAGCCGCGTCAACGCGCTCGTCATCCGGTGATGGGCCAGCGATTTCAATATGTAGATTTCCGTCGGCGACATGACCGAAGATCATGTGATCGGTAACTATCGGATCGGCAGCCAAGAGAACCTGGACGTCGTCGGCGAAGCGTTGTAGTCGGTCGAGTGGAAGCGAAACGTCAAGTTTGTGAATCACGCCTAAAGTGCTAGCAGCTTCGGATTGCCGTTCGCGATAACTCCACAGTCGAGCCGCATCGCTCGTATCGGCCGCGAGCACTGCATCCGCATCTTCGGGTAGCTGAATTTCAGGACCGGCGACTTCGACCAATAGCAAGTGTGGCCAATCTGTTGAGCGCAGCGGCCAAGGAAGGCTGGCCAGTGCGCCCAGGAGTTCGACGCCACGGCTGTCCATGATTTCGGCGGCAAGTAACTGGCTGCCGTGCGCCGTGCATTCCGACACTGTGTTGAGCGCCGCGTCGTAACTATCGACGCCAACAATGGCGACGGTCGAGGTCGGGACGGGCCGATGCAGCGCAACGCGCACCGCAGTCACGACGGCGAGCGTTCCTTCCGATCCGACCAGCAGGGAAGGCCAGGCATACCCGGTGTTGTCCTTAGCAAGACCATTGAGGTGCTCGATCACAGAACCGTCGGCAAGTACCGCGCGCAAGCCGACGACTTGGCTTCGCGTCATGCCGTAGGCGCAGACGTGAATCCCGCCCGCGTTTGTCGCAACAGTTCCGCCGACGGTTGCCGTATCGCGTGACGCGATGTCGACTCCGTAATGCCAGCCAGCAGATCGGGCATGCTTCTGCAGTTCGGCAAGGGTCACGCCTGCACCAACGGTGACTTGGCCGGCGCGTTCATCAACGTCATCGAGCCAATTAAGTCGCGCTGTCGAAATCACGACGGGCGCGGCAGCGGTCGGATTCGGCACAGAACCTCCGACCAACCCAGTGTTTCCACCTTGCGGGAGTACTGGAACACCACGTGCTGCGCATGCGGCAATCACTTGCGCGACTTGTGAACTATCTGCCGGGCGAACCACCGCCAATGCCGGGCCAGTGAAGCGGCGCGTCCAGTCGGTGGCGAAGGAGGCGGTGAGTTCAGGGTCCGTCAAGACACTCTCGGAGCCGAGCACCGCGACCAATTCGTCGATCAGGTCCATGCCTTCATCGTGACATGTTGTGCAGCGAAAGCGGGCCGAGGATCACGGTGACAAGTGCGGCGATCACAGCCGAGGTGATACTGGCCGACATCCACAGCGGCGGAACGAAACCGATCGCATCTCGAATGTGTGTCCACCACGAAGCCCACCACGAGACCAAACCTGGATTCACCAGGTTGTACGCAACAAACCCGGCAGCCCAGGCGATTAGGTAGACCCAACGATGCGGTCCTGGCCGCGCTGGATTGAAACCCGCGCCCGCTCGTCCACCAACAATGCGGCGCACCACGAACCAATCCACCACCAGCACGACTGTTAGCGGGACGAACACCGCACCAATGAGGAAGAGGAACGACTCGTACTGCTCAAGATTGAAGGCCAACGCAAGAACGGTCGAAACGACTCCCACCACGATGGCGAGGATCCGCCGATCAACCTTTGGAGCAATATTCTGCGTCGACATCGCAGTGGAGTAGATGTTGGCGAAAACCTTGTCGACCTCGCCAATCAATAAGACTGCTAGCGCGAGCGTTCCGATTGGCAAGGCGACCAGCGCTGGCACAAACGTTGTCGCGGTGAAGGCGTTTGCCGTGCCGCTAATGGTAAGCAGCGCAAAGAGCCCAAGCATGAAGTAGGCGATTGCCGTCACCGAGTAGCCAGTGAACACTGCCCAGAACGATGTCTTACCCGAGCGCGAGTGACGCGAGTAGTCAGCGGCAAGTGGTGCCCAGGACACGGGCAACGCCACGACAATGTCGAATGCCGGCCAGAACGCACTCCACGTGCCTTGCGGCGAAGACGCTGCGTCTTTCGTAAAGACGCCGACTAGCAGAACGATCGTTGCGGCTATGACCAGCCAGATGAGGTACTTGCGAAGCACCGTCACAAAACCCAAGGGCCAAATCGCCATGACGATTGCCACGACACCAGCGACGATTGCCCAAACGCCCTTCAGCGACTGCGACGTGAGCGACGCACCGACAGAAGCAATAACCAGAATCTCGACCGCCGACCAACCCACGCATTGAATGAGGTTGAGGACGGTCGGCAGATATGACGTTCGACGTCCTAGCAGGCCACGCA
>JAHEXM010000010.1:12495-14013 GCA_023252115.1 Micrococcales bacterium
CACGGCCATTGCGGGCGCGCCAGTCTGGGCCCCTGGGACTGCCGAAGCTGCGAGCAGAGCCGAGCCCGCGACAACGCCGGCGATGATCGCAGTGACAGCCGCGGCGATTGAGAGTGGCGAGACGTCGGGTAGCGGCGCGAGCACGAAAGCTGCGGCAACGGGGATGGTCAGCGTGATTCCGAACGAACCCCACAACGCCGCTTGATCCCAATATCCCAGCGGCTTAGGGGGTTGCGTTTCGAGGTCTAGCGTTAACGGGACCTCAGCGCCGGGATTGGTTGTCGTTGGTGGGTCTTGTGTCACTGCGCTCATTTCGCTCCCTACGCCGGCATTACCCGAACAGGTTCAGTGCGGTCGGCATTCGCGAATGCCCTCTCAGCCCGGCGAAATCGTCCGAGCTCCCGTGTGTGCGTCGCACGGTAGCCCAACCCCGCAAGGTGGAACAAAATGGGTCCACTATGGACGGAATGTTCCACTTTGCAGGAGGGTGGCGGCGATTGACGTGGTCGCATCGGTGACAAGTTGAATCGATGGACCGTGATGGCCGAAGCCCACGACGTGCGGATCGGCAATATCGTCGTCATGCGGAACGAACGGGCTCGGTCGGACATTTGACACTGACTGATTATCGGGATTGTTCCGGAGTTCATTCATTCGCCCAACGACTTCCAGGACCGATGCCTGCCGGGAATCCGGCACGAACTCGCAAGCCCGTGCGGCCTCGCGCAACGTGAACGCATGCGGCGCACAGTTCGGTTCGAGTTCGATGCACGCGCTTCGATGGCGACGATCCGCCGTCAGAACCAAGTCAGCATCAGCAAGTTGCTCTCGCGTGACTTGGTTCGCCGTGCCCTCTGGTTCAAGATTCCCGATCAAGCTCTGCGCGACATCGCATAGTGGTGCGCCTTCTCGTACTTTGATGCCAGCGCTTCGTACGAGCACCGCGGAGTCATCGAAACCGGCATCGTTGAACGAGCGTCTCAGTAACTCTTCGGCAACCGGGGATCGGCAGATGTTCATCGTGCACACGGTGACGATGCGAAACGGTTCGCTCACTTGAGTAGTCGACTCATCCGCCGGTCAGCCAAGATCTTGCCGCCCGTCTGACACTCCGCGCAGTACTGCAACGCCGAATCCGAAAATGAAACCTCGCGCACGACATCGCCGCAGACCGGACACTTCTCTCCAGTTCGACCGTGCACTGCCATGGCTGCTTTCTTCTCGGCTTTTAGTGTCTCGGGCGCCGTCCCTGCTGCGCGGGCTAGCGCGGCGAACAGTTCCCCTCGCAGTGCGTTGTACAAAGCAACCCGCTCTTCAGTGCTGAGTTTTGACGCCGGCGCAAATGGCGACAGTTTTGCTGCGTGCAGGACCTCGTCGCTGTAGGCGTTGCCCACCCCCGCGAGAATCGACTGGCTGCGCAGGACGCCCTTTATCTGCTTCGCGCCCGCACCGTCGAGAATGTTGTCAAGACTTTGCTGAGTGAAGTCCGATGACAGGGGATCCGGGCCAAGCCGTGCA
>JAHEXM010000241.1 GCA_023252115.1 Micrococcales bacterium
GGTTGATCCCGGTAGTGACTTTGGTGTGCGGGAGTCTTGGGTATCGAGGAATCGATCGATGCTCGGCGCGATCGAATCGCGATGCTGATCGAGCAGTGGCCAATCGACGTAGAACAAGTACTTGGTTGTTGATGGTCCATCAACGGCTCGCTGACCAAGATTGCGCCCACCGCCGCCAACGACGTGTGCTTCTGCGTATCTCTTTGGCAGGTCGGCGTACCAAAGGACATTGTGTGAAACGAGCGATGCGCCTGGCCCGAAAACAACTGACACATGCCCAGGGTCGGCAGTGACTATTGGTAGTTCGCCGAATATTTCGGCCAGCGTGATCCTCGGGAGCATGGCGAAGTCGGGATCGTCAGCTAGCTCTGGTGTCTCTGTCAGATGTTGCACAACACTCCACGGAAGCGCAGCCTCGCGCATATCGAGAAACGAGACGGTGCAGTTCGGCGGGATAGCCATCGCGATTTCCTGAACGACCATGGTCCAGTCCAGACACATAGGGCCATCTATCGCCAGGACGACGCCGCTTGCCGAGTGTGGGAAGACATCGTGTTGCAGCGCCGCTGGCCAGCCAATAGATACCTCGCCGCCTACCGGGGAGTAGTGCGGGTTTGGCTCGTACGAACGCATTGCTGAACTCTCGACGTTTGTGCTGCGCGCTGCAAGTCGAGAGTCGCGCTCATCGCAAAGCCAGGTCGATGGCGTATGTCTCGGTGGCCGAAACACCCCTTTTTTGCGGCTTTGCGTGTGCCGTTGGGGCCTGGATGCGACAGTGGAGGCATGCCGAGAACGTCGCCAGTATTGCGAGTAGCTGCGGTGGCTATTACTGCAATCGCAACAATGGTCTGCGTTGCGCCTTCAGCTCAGGCGGCGTCCCTGCACGTCGGCGACGCATCTCAAAAGACAACGCGCCCCGCTTTCCTGGCCCCATACGGTATGGCTGACACCGGCGGCGGCAGCCAACTCATCACCGTGGTCGGTCCCAGGTTCGGATCGCGCGACGGGCTCTTGATTTGGTGGCAACAGGTCGGTGACAGTTGGCAGGAAGTTGATCGGACTCCGGCTCGGTTTGGGTGGAACGGCCTAAAGCTCGGTACGGCGCGTCATGAGCGAAGCAATACCACTCCAACCGGGTTGTTTAGTTTGCCGTTTGCATTTGGCAAAGCCGCCAACCCCGGTACCGCGATGCCGTACCGGAAGATCCGGTGGAATACCTATTGGTGCTCGGACTCAAGGTCACATGTGTACAACCGGTGGCGTACTGGATTGCCGAGCGACTGCCAAGCTGCCCGCGCTGAACACATGACCAAGTTCGCTACCTATGTCTACGGACTTGCGACTGGGTTCAACTATGCAAATCCTGTTCCTGGGCGTGGATCCGCAATCTTTGTGCATGCATTTGGCGCGGCGTACACGGCCGGATGTGTATCCATCAAAAGGCGTGCCCTGGTCAGGCTCTTGCAGTGGCTGTCGCCAGCTTCGAATCCACACATCGCGATTGGTACCAACTCCACGATCGGTGCGCTGTAGTCCGCACTCCTGCGCTAGGGACGTACCCTGGTTTGATGCGGCGGGGGACAGTGCGGAGTGCACAACTGGTGACGTTGGTAACCGTCGGCGCGATGGCATTCGGCGGAAGCGGCGCAACCACAGTTTCGGCCGCGGTCCCGGAATTTGTGTCGACCGCGGCTGTCGGGCCAACTTCGAGACTCCCTGTGGCCGGTCGCGGACAACAGAAGGCGTTGGTTCGACCAGTCGTCTTCATCACTTCGCCATGGTTTCCCGGTGTGCGCTTCATCGGCATCAATTACGGCTGCAATCCGACTCCGTACTACCCGCACGATGGGCGATGCTCGGGGCGGCAAGGCTTTCACCACGGCGTTGACGTGTCGATGCCCAAAGGCACACCGATCTACAGCAACGTGTCGGGAACCATCATCAAAGGCGGAACTGGAAACGGCTACGGCTCAAAGGCATTCCGCATCCGGACGAGTAATCGCGACATCTTGCTTGGCCATGTCTCGCGAGTTGTTGTTCGCGCCGGGCAGCGAGTCAAACCCGGCCAACTCATCGCCTACTCGGGAAACCTCGGCGCACCTGATGGATCGCATTTGCATTTCGAGGTGCGACCGAAAGGCGCCACGTATGTCAGCGCCGTCAATCCAATGTCGCTGCTCGCACCAAAAGTTGTAGCTCGAATCGCCTAGCGGCGCTCGCGGCAAAAGCAATATGCGTCACAGTCTCGGCGTGTCCGGAATATTCAGTTGACCGTCCAGGTTGCTGGCGTTCATATTGCCAAGAGTCTCAAGTGAAGTGTGTAAGTCGACCTGGAGAGTGAAATGACGAACGCAGAAGCCGTACCGCCTGATTTAGAAGCAGGCGAGCAAGATCCGAAGCGGTGGCTCGGTCTTGTTGTCATTGCCACAGCCCAGTTGATGGTTGTTCTCGATGCCAGCATCGTCAACATTGCCTTGCCGTCCGCACAAAAAGCACTGGACATCAGCAACGCCGACCGCCAATGGGTCATCACCGCTTACACATTGGCCTTCGGTGGTCTGCTGCTCCTTGGCGGACGAATTGCCGACTATGTCGGCCGAAAGAAAATGTTCATCATCGGCTTACTCGGTTTTGCTGCTGCTTCGGCGCTCGGCGGAATCGCGCAAAACGGAGCGATGCTGTTCTGCTCGCGGGCATTGCAGGGTGCGTTTGGTGCGCTACTGGCGCCGGCAGCCCTAGCACTCATCACGGTCACCTTCACTGAGTCAAAGGAACGTGCCCGAGCATTCGGTGTTTACGGAGCGATCGCTGGCGGTGGCGCCGCCTTGGGTCTGGTCCTCGGTGGGGTGTTGACCGAGTACGCGTCATGGCGCTGGTGCTTGCTGGTGAATGTGCCCATCGCGATTATTGCCGCGCTTGCCGCCGTGCCCATCCTGCGCGAGAGCATTGCGCACGGTGATCGCAAATACGACGTCCCGGGAGCCGTCACGGTCACTCTCGGACTTGTCGCCGTCGTATACGGATTTACCAAGGCCGCATTGAACGGCTGGGCATCGACTACAACCATCTCGTGGCTGGTACTCGGCATTGCATTGTTGGTCGCATTCGTGGTGATCGAGGCCAAGACGTCGCACCCGTTGTTGCCATTACGGGTCGTGCTCGACCGCAACCGCGGCGGTTCCTTCTTGGCGTCCTTCCTGATTGGTGTCGCCCTGTTCGGCATGTTCTTGTTCTTGACGTACTACATGCAGGGGACGCTGGGTTACTCAGCACTTAAGTGTGGTTTTGCGTTCCTGCCGTTCTCGGCTGGCGTGATACTTGCTGCTGGAACCGCCAGTCAGTTGCTTCCCAAACTCGGACCCAAGCCATTGATGGTGACCGGACTGACTTTGTGCACATTGGGGATGGCGTGGTTGACAACACTGCAGGTTGACTCGTCGTACGTCACTCACGTGTTGCCGTCAGAGATTCTGATGTCGTTTGGGTTGGGATTGACCTTCGTGCCACTTGCGAGTACTGCTCTTATCGGAGTCGCCAATCACGATGCTGGTGTTGCCAGCGCAATGGTCAACACCACGCAGCAGGTTGGTGGATCGCTTGGCACTGCGTTGCTTAACACGGTCGCAGCTTCGGCAACCGCGGCGTTCATCACGGTTAATGGCGTCGCATCCACCCCCCAAGCCTTGGTCGAGGGCTACACGTCGGCATTCACTTGGGGAGCCGTGATCATGGCAGTCGCAGTCATCACCACGTTGTTGCTGATCCGGGCGAAAGACAAGGATTTAGCGGAGACCCTTGAAGTGGCGCCAGCGCTCTAGTCGACGAGAGTGGCTAGTGGCGACGGACGTACATTGCCGTACCAACGCCGGCGCCGATCA